>JAPLDP010000077.1 GCA_026391695.1 Bacteroidota bacterium | reverse complement strand
ACCAAAGTCCTCACCCGCATCCCGGATCAATCCATCCAACGCCTGGAGGAACTGCTTCCGCATAATCTGAAATAAAATCGCCCGGAAATAAAACTAATTTTGCATTACCGGTCAATATGCATCAGGCCGAAGGCTTACGTTAAGTCAGCATTATAATCTTTTAAATTTATTTCGGCTTTGGCAAGCTCTGCTTGATTATTGAGTTTATCGGATGACTTAATTTCAATAAAAATAGATGGATAATCTTTATTGCAAAATAGTGCTATATCTACTTTTCTTGTGTCGTCCTTTTGGTTAGTCCTAAATTCAGTATGAACTTGTTCAGGGTTCCAAATATCCCAATCAAGTTTTTGTAGAATTCGTGCTACCAATGAAAATCTAACCTGTTCTTCATTCCTGTATTTTCTGGAATTTAACAGGTTTCTTACGTCACTCAATATTTCTTTCATGTTCATTTTTTTAATTCACCATAACTATTTGCTAACAGCAATATTACGAATTATATCTATAAAATCCTAATATAAAAAAACAACGTATTCTTCATAAGACATACCGATTATGGATATACAGGCACTTAAATGGGTACCTACCTTTGATGAAAGCACGGATGCCATCTTTTCGAAAGATGTCATCCGACGGAGAAACACGGATGCCATCTTTTTGGAAAGATGTCATCCGACGGAGAAGCATGGATGCCATCTTTTTTAGAAAGATGGCATCCGTATTTTCCGTATTTTTACCTTTGTGAAAGGTAAATCTCCTGAATTATGTCAATACATCCGCGTAAGCCGAACCTGAAAAAGTATTATTTCTCCGACACGTCGTTCATCAACCTGATGAAAAAGAGGATATACCATGTGCTGCTGATTTCCAGCGCCTATGATGCGTTTATCCTGGAAGGTGACGGCCGTATCGATGAACAGATCTTCAATGAATATGTCTCGCTTAACCTACGCTACCCGCCTGAATTCATCCTGGCTCATTCGGAAAAGGAGGCGTCAGCCATACTTCAGGATGAGCCTATCGACCTGATCATCATCATGCTCAGCGCCGACGAAGCCGACACCTTCGGCATGGCCGAACGTATTAAAAACAGGTACCCGGCCAAACCCATCGTCGTCTTAACACCATTCTCCCGGGAAGTCACACTTAAAGTCAACCGCGAAGACCTGAGCTATATCGATTATATCTTCTCGTGGCTCGGCAATCCCGACCTGCTGCTGGCCATCATCAAGCTCATCGAAGATAAAATGAATGTAGACTATGATGTGAATGAGGTCGGCGTGCAATGCATTATTCTTGTCGAAGACTCCATACGGTTTTATTCGAGCTACCTGCCCAATATCTTCAAGATCATCTTCAAGCATTCCAAGGCCTTCATGACCGAGGGTTTGAATGAACACCAGCAGATGCTCAGGATGCGCGGGCGGCCTAAAATCCTGCTCGCCACCAGCTATGAAGAAGCCATCACCTTATATGAAAAATATAAGATGAACCTCCTCGGCATCATCACCGACGTGGCCTACAAACGGAATGGTGTGATGGATAAGGAGGCCGGCATAAAGCTGTGCAAGAAAGTCAAGATGGATGATGAGTTCATGCCACTGCTGCTGCAGTCGTCGGATGTTGAAAATGAGCAGACAGCCATTGATCTAAGGGTAGGTTTCATCAACAAGAGGTCGAAAACCCTGTCGATAGAGCTGCGGAATTTCATCATCGAGCACTTTGCTTTCGGCGACTTTGTATTCCTTGATCCCAAGACCAAGGAAGAAATAAACAGGGCCTCCGACCTCAAGTCGCTCCAGATGAAGATGTTCGAAATACCGGATGACACGCTGCTATACCATATCACCCGGAACCACTTCTCAAAATGGCTGCGGGCGCGGGCTTTATTTCCTCTTGCCGACCTCATCAGGGACTTGCGCATGCAGGACTTCGATAATGATCTCAACGAGATACGGCGGTTTATTTTTGATGCCATTGCCAGCTTCAGGATGAGCAAGTCGATGGGTGTGATTGCGGAGTTCAACCGCGACAGGTTCGATGAATACCTGAGCTTCACCCGCATTGGCGACGGCTCTATTGGCGGCAAAGCCCGCGGGCTGGCATTCCTCGACTCCCTCATCAAAAGCTATAGAATTCTCGATAAATATGATGACATCATCATCACCATTCCTAAAACGGTGGTGATATGCACCGATGTCTTTGACGAATTTATGGAGGAGAATAACCTGTATGAAGTCGCCCTTTCGGACCTCAGCGATGAAGAGATCCTGGATAAGTTCGTCAACGCACGGCTGCCCTTCCGCATCCATGAAGATCTTTATACACTGATCAGCTATGTGAACAATCCCCTGGCCATCCGCTCTTCCAGCCTGCTTGAAGATTCGCATTACCAGCCTTTTGCCGGCATCTATTCCACTTACATGATCCCCAACGTGCCCGATGATGAACGACGCATGATACAGATGCTCAGCGATGCCATCAAAAGTGTCTATGCCTCGGCATTCTTTAAGAACAGCAAGGCATACATGACCGCCACATCCAATGTCATCGACGAAGAGAAAATGGCCATCGTCCTTCAGACCGTCTGCGGCGAAAAGTACGGTGACCGCTTCTACCCTGCCCTTTCCGGTGTGGCCCGTTCCATCAATTTTTATCCTCTTGATCCTGAAAAACCCGAGGATGGCATAGTTAATATCGCGCTGGGATTAGGAAAATATATCGTCGACGGCGGCATTACGCTGCGGTTCTCGCCAAAGCATCCGAACAAAGCCCTGCAGCTGATGACTCCCGAAATAGCCCTGCGTGAGACCCAAAAGATCTTTTATGCCCTCGATCTGAGGCCGGAAAGCTTCAAACATGCCATCGATGACTGCCATAACCTTCTTCAGCTAAATCTTAACGATGCTATGGCCGACAACTCACTCAGATTTGTGGGATCGACATACGATTATGAAAATGAAATGCTTCGCGACGGGGTGAATTATGCCGGTAAGAAACTGGTGACATTTTCGAATATTCTGCTGCACAACACATTCCCGCTCAGCGACATCATCCAGATGATCCTTGAAATGGGCCAGAAGGCTATGAATAAGCCTATCGAAATAGAATTTGCCATAGACCTCGACAGGCCCAAGGGCAAGCCCATGTTATTCAACCTGTTGCAGATCAGGCCTATCGTCGACAACAGGGAGACCATCAATATCAATCTTGAAGATATCCCGATGGACCGTACGATTGTTTATTCAAAGTCGGCGATGGGAAACGGTATCATAAAGGACATCAGGGATATGGTCTATGTCAGGCCGGAGACTTTCAATGCGGCAAAAAATCAGGAACTCGCCGGCAAGGTGGCAAAACTCAATGACCAGTTTGTGGCTGAAAAGAGAAATTATATCCTGATAGGCCCGGGGCGGTGGGGTTCGACAGACCCCTGGCTGGGCATACCCGTGAAATGGCCCCAGATATCTGCTGCAAGGGTCATCGTCGAATCAGGCCTGGCAAAATACCGCATCGACCCCAGCCAGGGCACACACTTCTTCCAGAACCTCACCTCATTCAGGGTAGGCTATTTCACTATCAATCCATATATACATGATGGCTATTACGATGTGGACTTCCTCCAGACACTTACTCCCGTGTACGAAGATGAATACATCAGGCATGTCCGTTTTGAAAAACCTCTGACCATCATGATCGACGGGAAAAATAATATCGGCGTCATCTATAAACCGGACATGGAAATCGAAATAGATAGAAAACTGACCTGATATTCCCTCACTGATGATTCCGAGGACAACTATATTACATGCCGGTCTTGCTGTTTTTATCATCTTTTTGACTGCTGTTCAGGCCTCCGGGCAATATTTTGATATAGGCCAGGATCCCTGTAGCTTAAAATGGAGGCAGATAAAAACGGAGCATTTCCGGTTTATTTATCCCGCTGCTTATGAGCGGCAGGCCCGGCATCTGGCTGCTTTCAGCGATTCGGTTTACCGTTATGGATCGTTTTCGTTAAAATCAAAACCCCGGCGGGTGCCTGTCATCCTTCACACCCTATCAGTCATATCGAATGCGACGGCGCCATGGGCACCACGGCGCATTGAAATACTCACCTGCCCTCCACAGGATATTTATGCTGAGTCCTGGTTGTACCAGGTCCTCATCCATGAATTCAGGCACACGGTTCAGGTCGAAAAGATGTACCAGGGATTTTCCAGAGGTTTGTATTACATCCTTGGTGAGCAGGTAGCAGCAGGACTTACCGGCCTGTTCGTTCCGTTCTGGTTCACCGAAGGTGATGCAACAGCCACTGAAACCGCAATAAGCCATTCCGGAAGAGGAAGAGTGCCATCCTTTGAAATGGAACTGAGGACACAATTGCTGACTGACGGCAGGTACGGCTACAATAAAGCCGTTTTCGGATCGTACAGAGATCATGTACCGGACAACTATATTCTGGGCTATCATCTCGTATCGATGGGACGGGCGGAATATGGCACCGTCCTGTGGGATCATGCGATGAATACCGTTGGCAGGAAACCCTTCCTGATAACGCCTTTTACCTATGGCATACGTTCAGTCACCGGCATTTCGAGAATCAGGCTTTACAGACACCTGGCCGACACGCTCGCTAAGGCATGGCATTTACAACAGCAAAAAGAGACTTATACCGCATATACCACGATAAGTCGAACCGATACGAAGTTCTATACCAGTTATCGGCACCCTCAATTTATCGGTGACTCTACGTACATATCTTTAAAAACTTCGATTGATGACATTGGCAGGCTCGTGAAGGTTGATAAATATGGCAGGGAAACCATAGTGCATACGCCGGGTTTATATTTCGGTGAGGCGATTTCATACGCACAGGGACTTGCAGCCTGGTCGGAAAGGCTCAATGATCCGCGGTGGAGCCAGAGGTCGTATGCGGTCATTAAAGTGTTCGACAGTAATACCGGAAAAGTTAAACAACTAACACGGAAGAGCAGACTTTTCGCCCCTTCCCTGTCGCACGATGCCACACAAATTGTATCAGTTGAAGCCGGCACGGCTGACGTCTATGCCCTGGTGATTCTGGATGTCAGCACCGGTAAAGAGATAAAGCGGATCGCGATGTCCGGCGGTCTTTTCCTGATGACACCGTCCTGGTCGCCGGATGATAAAAATATCGTTGCTGTTGTCATGGATGACAGAGGCAAAAGCCTGGTACTTGTTGACCCTGTTACCGGGAGTATCCGCCATCTGACACCATTCAGCTTTACCGAAATCGCTACACCGGTCATGTATGAAAATTATGTTTTTTATACCGGAGCTTATTCCTGCATCAGCAATATATATGCTGTGGATACAGCAACGTTGCTGATATACCGTGTGACCTCATCTGTATTCGGAGCCTTTGATCCGGCTATATCTGCGGATGGAAAGGAAATACTCTATGCTGATTATTCGGGTAAAGGATATAAACTGGTAAAAGCGGGAATTGAAAAATCACAGTGGGTACCGCTTGAAGAAATCGCCGATAATAGATTTCCACTGGACGTGATCATCAGTCAACAGGAACTGGGTGTGCCTCCTGTCGACACCACTAAAAGTCAGACCTTTACCTCTATGAGATACCGGAAATGGAAGAATCTTATCAATCCTCACAGCTGGGCGCCCCTGGCTATTGACGCTCAAAACCAGACCTTCATGCCCGGCGTTTCTGTCCTATCGCAAAATGCCCTTAGTACCTCGTTCTTATCACTTGGATATGCATTTGATCTGAATGAACAGGTCGGCAGGTATTATATGGATTACAGTTACCGTGGATTTTACCCGGTCATAGATGTCACTTTTAACATTGGCCAGAGAGCCGGTGAGCAAGTAGATGAGCACGATAGAATAGAGCGTTTCACCTGGCATGAAAATAACCTGTCGCTCAAAGCCACCGTTCTCCAGGATTATAACCGGAATGCCTGGTTCATGGGATGGCAGCCGACAGTAGGCTCTGAGCTGATCCATATTCATCATGATGATCTGACTCCCGATGATTTCATAGAAGGGAATATCCAAGCCATGGAATACAGGCTTGTCGCCTATAATCAGATCAAGACGGGCTACAGGGACATCTACCCGCGGTGGGCTCAGGCTGTCGATATAAATTACAGGCATACGCCCTTTACCGGCAACTCCCTTGGCGATATATGGTCGGCGGAGTCCTACCTATATTTTCCAGGGATACTGCCACACCAGGGCATTAAATTATATGCCGGTTATCAGTCGAAACATCCTAAAAACTATAGTTTTTCAGACCTCATCACCTACCCGAGAGGGTATTCGGAACTGTATTTCGACGAGGCTGCCAGTTTTTCGGTCAATTATAAGTTCCCGCTATTATATCCTGATCTGAGCCTTAGCTCTCTCCTTTACCTGATGCGTGTGAAAGTCAATCTGTTTTATGATTATGCCATTGGCACGAATGACCAAGGGGAGAGTGTCAATACTTCTGCCGGGATAGAGCTTACGGGCGACATGCACATCCTGCGGTTCCTGAGCCCTCTTGACCTTGGAGTCAGAACTACATATTTACCAAATAATAACACCTTCGGCCTTGAGTTTCTTTTTTCGATTAACTTTACAACCTGGTATAAAGACCGTTCCGACAATGAACCTCTGTCACCCGAAATCGTTCAGGTGAAGAAGTATTAAGTGAAATGATTAATAACCAATATTTATGAGATTTCTGATACGTTTGATAGTAATGACCCTGGCTGTGATCATCACCTCTTACATCCTGCCTGGAATTAATCTGGAGGATTTCTGGACAGCCCTCATCGTGGCTATCGTCCTTGGACTGTTAAATGCGTTCCTGAGACCCCTGCTGATCATTCTGACCATACCTGTGACGATACTGACATTCGGGTTGTTCCTGCTGGTCATCAATGCTTTGTTGATACTGCTGGCCAGCCGGCTGGTGCCGGGCTTTCAGGTAGACGGATTCTGGTGGGCGCTGGCATTCAGCGTCATCGTGACACTCATCAGCTCCCTCTTTCAGGGATTTGAGAGAAGGCATGAGGAGCAGTGATAGTCGGCAGTCGGCGGTCGGCGGCGGATCGAAGCGACGTCCCGCAAAGCGCAGCGAATGCGGGATCGGCAGCCAACGGTCAGCGGTCGGCGGTCAGCGGTCGGCTGTCAATATCTTGAGCTAATATTCGTTAAATAATGTAAAAACCCGATTATGAAGCACAGGTCGGTCATCAACAAGGAAGAAATCAGACGCATCATCCACAAGAGTGAGGTATGTTATGTGGGAATGGTTGATGAGGGAAGTATGCCGTATGTTTTACCCTTTAATTTTGGCTTTGAAAATGATACGGTATATCTCCATTCTGCAAAAGAGGGTAAAAAGATCAGTATCCTGCGAAAGAATCCCCATGTGTGCATTACTTTCAGCACCGACCATATGCTGCGTTACCAGAGTGAAAATGTCGCCTGCAGCTGGAGCATGAAATACCGCAGTGTGCTGGTATATGGGAAGGTCGTGTTTATTGATGATCCGGAAGAAAAGATGGCAGCGCTTAATGTCATCATGCGAAAATATGCCGGCAGGGATTTTACTTTCAGTGCTCCAAGCATCAAGGAGGTGCAACCTTACAAGATCGCCGTCGAAAAATTCGAAGGCAGGATATATGGTTACTGATTAATCTGGCGCACTCCTCCTCCTGGAATATTCATGGTATAAATACATGCATAACCTGCCCAGGACCAATCCGATAATAATTCCCAATATAGCTCCGCCAATCACATCTCCCGGGAAATGCACACCCAGGTATACCCTGCTGTAGCAAATGGCAGTTGCCCATATCAGTATCAGCGGCGTAAAAATCCTGTTCCCAAGAAGATGAATTAAAAAAACAGAAAGGGCGAACATATTGGTGGCATGTGATGAAACAAAACCATATTCACCTCCGCATTTTCCATTGACGAGATGGACCAGATTTGCCAGTCCGGGATCATGACAGGGCCGCAGCCGGATGACGAGATTCTTGAAAAGATGAACAGACGATTGATCGCTTAATGTGACAAGGATAGCGGCCAACAAAATAATGACTACGGAGAACCAGCGGTACCTTTTGATGATCATGGCAATGAAAAAAATATACAGTGGTATCCATATCGCTCCATTACTCAGCCAGTACATCACAAAATCCCAAAAACCGCTATAGTGGCCGTTGATAAAAAGAAACAACTCTTTATCCCACTCCAGGAGTTTACTTAACATATCAAATCCATTTTCCTCTGTGTCCCTCCGTGGTTATTTCCCTATAAATGAGGGAAGAGGTCTTATTTATTGAGTTCCGTCCAGATCATATCTTTCAGCTTTTCAAGTCCCCTTTTAGTAAAAGAAGAGATAAAAACCCATGGTATATTGGGCAATTCCTTTTTCATTTCACCAATCAGTTCATCGTCGAGCAGGTCCGATTTGGTTATGGCCAGAATTCTCGCTTTATCGAGCAATTCCGGATTATACTGCTTCAATTCATTAACCAGAATGTCATATTCCTTTTTGATGTCACTGCTATCGGCCGGCACCATAAACAGGAGTAAGGAATTCCGTTCAATATGCCGGAGGAAACGCAGTCCAAGACCTTTGCCTTCATGGGCTCCTTCAATGATACCGGGTATATCAGCCACGACGAATGACTTATAATCGTGATAACTGACGATGCCGAGGTTAGGTTGAAGAGTGGTAAAGGGATAATCGGCTATTTCGGGTTTGGCAGCAGAAATGACAGATAACAATGTAGATTTTCCGGCATTGGGGAAACCGACAAGTCCGACATCGGCAAGCAGTTTGAGTTCCAGTATTTTTGCTGCTTCAATAGCCGGTTCACCGGGTTGGGCAAAACGTGGTGTCTGGTGGGTGGCTGATTTGAAGTGATCATTACCCAGTCCGCCCCTGCCGCCCTGCACCAGGATATGCGTTTCGCCGTCATGGGTGATCTCGAACTCAAATTCGCCTGTGTCAGCATTACGTGCCACAGTGCCCAGGGGCACTTCCAGGATGGCATCTTTCCCGTCGGCGCCAGTCATCAGCTGGCCTCTGCCATTGCCGCCATGACCTGCCTTTACATGCTTGGTGTACTTCAGATGTAATAATGTCCAGAGCTGCTTATTACCCATAAGGATAATATGTCCGCCTCTCCCGCCATTGCCGCCATCAGGTCCGCCTCTGGGATTCATCCGGCTGCGGAGAAAATGTACCGAACCTGCACCTCCCTTTCCGGAAAGGCAAAAAAGCTTCACATAATCCACAAAATTCGAGCTGCCCATTTACTTATCAGTGCTATTTCTATATAAAACTGTCGACTTCTTCACATAGCTTTTTGAAGACGTCATCCACGGAGTCTTTACCAGTGACCGACCGGAATTTTCCCTGCTTTGAATAAAAATCAATAAGGGGTTTTGTCTGCTTATGATACACTAACAGACGGTTCTTTATGACATCTTCGGTGTCATCCACCCTTCCTTCCAGTTTGGCACGGTGTAATATACGCCGCATGAGCTCATCTTCCTCCACATCCAATGCCAGCGTCAGATCTATTTTCTTCCCTTCGCTTTCAAGCAGATGGTCAAGATCGCCGGCTTGCTTTATCGTTCTGGGGAACCCATCGAGGATAAAGCCTTTTACCCTTTTTTGCTTGTGAATGGCATCCCATAGCAAATTAATAAGCAGTTCATCAGGAACCAGTTCACCTTTTTCCATAATGCTTTTAGCTTTCAAGCCCAGCGGGGTTTGATTTTTTACTTCATTTCGCAGGAGATCGCCTGTTGAAATATGGAAAAGGTGGTATTTTTCAGCCATCCTTATGGCCTGTGTTCCTTTCCCTGCTCCCGGAGGGCCAAATAAAACGAGATTAAACATACGTTGTGAGTTTGGTAATTATTAGTTAAAATTTTTAGTTGCAAGTTACAAGTTACAAGTTACAAGTTGCAAGTTACAGGTTGAGCGAGGCGCAGCCGAGCGAAATCCCGATAAAGTCGGGATTGCAAGCTACAAGCTGGAGGCTGCAAGTCAAATAGTGCCTGAAATTCTGTCATTATAAGTCTTGAAGCCTGTATATATCCGGATAGTTCCTTCCATATCCATCATAATCTAACCCATATCCGACGATAAATTCATTTGGTATCGATATCCCCAGATAATCAATCATGAAATCCTTCTTAAAAGCCGCCGGCTTAAAGAGTAGGGCAGCTATCTTCACATCCGCCGCACCAAGTTTTTTTAATTCACCAATAGTTTTGTCGACTGTAATGCCCGTATCAATAATATCCTCCACGATCACGACTGTTCTGTTGCTCACATCTTCAGCAAGCCCGATAAGTTCTTTCACACAGGCTGTTGTCTGTGTACCTCTATAGGATGCCAGTTTGATAAATGAAATGTTGCATTCATGGTCAAACCTCCGCAGCAGATCAGAAGCAAAAACAAATGCACCATTCAGCAAAACAAGGAACAGGGGGGTTTTTCCTGCCATATCCCTGTTAAGTTCTTCGGCTATGCGTACGACGGCATTTTCAATTTCCCCGGCAGAGATTGAAATGACAAAAGTCCTGCCGTTGACGGTGATAGTTTTCATCCAGCGGATCAGATGTTATGTTTTACAAATATACCATTTACGTCAGAACTTCATCTAAAATGTTGTATTTTTGATGGTGACAACCAAAGATCTCATCATGAAACCAAAAGTCAGTATCATCATGGGCAGCACGTCCGATTTACCGGTAATGGAAGAAGCTGCAAAGTTCCTGGACGAGATGGAGTTACCCTTTGAAATGAATGCACTGTCGGCTCACCGTACTCCTGAGAAGGTGGAAGAATTCGCCAGGAATGCACATAAAAGAGGTATAAAGGTCATCATTGCCGGTGCAGGCATGGCAGCCCATCTGCCTGGTGTCATTGCAGCTATGACGCCTGTTCCGGTCATCGGCGTACCCATCAAATCCTCTCTGGAAGGCTGGGATTCCATTCTTTCCATCCTCCAGATGCCTCCGGGCATTCCGGTAGCCACTGTCGGACTCAACGCAGCCCGGAATGCAGCCATCGTCGCAGCAGAAATGCTGGCAATCCATGATGAAATATTATTTGAAAAACTGCTGGCATTCAAGGAAGAACTGAAAGAAAAGGTGATTAAGGCGAATGAGGAACTGAAGAAGATAAATTATAAATTTAAATGCTGATTAGCTCACACTTTACGGGCCACCATCAACCCATGCCTGACAGTCAATAAAATATTCTCTACACGCTTGTCGCTCTGCACAAAATCATTGAACCTGGTAATACCTTTCGTTTCGCTGTCCTCCGGATTAAGCACTTTACCATCCCATAATGCATCATCGGCAATGATCAGTCCACCCTTTCTCACTTTATCAATCACCAGCTTATAGTAATCCAGATAATGCTCTTTGTCGGCATCAATGAATACAAGGTCAAATTCTTCATGAATTGACGGAATGACTTCGAGTGCATTACCGAAATAAAGCCTAATCTTATCCTCAACGCCGGCTTTGACGAAGTAACGCCTGATGATTTCTTCCAATTCCCTGTTTATCTCAACAGTATGGATCATTCCGCCATTAGCCAGACCTGTAGTAAGGCAAATAGCCGAGTAACCGGTATAAGTGCCGATATCCAGGACTTGCTTTGGCCGGATCAACCGGCTGAACAATTTAAGCACTTCGCCCAGTACGTGACCCGAAAGCATCCTGGGATTCAGTATTTTAACATAGGTTTCCCTGTTCAGTTCACTGAGAATAGCCGATTCAGGTGTGGTATGATGTCCGGCATACTCCTCCATGGCTGGATCCACGATGATAAATGGCTCTTTTTTCATGGTTTATGTTTTTCAGACAAATAGGAAAGCATGCTGAGCATTAAAGGGTCAAAAACCTCCCTGGCTATTTCAGCCAACTGTTCTGATGTGACATTTTCGATTTTTTCATTTATTTCCTGCAGGGATAAAACCCTGTTGGACATCAGCATACTTTTCCCCATCGACAACATTTTATTCAGATTCGATTCGTATGCGACAGCGAGCTGGCCTGTCAGTTGCTGCTTTGCTGTCCTGAGTTGTCCCGGACCCAGAGGTTGCTCCCGTAATTTTCTGAGTTCACGGTGTATGAGTTCTACTGTTTTATCGAGAGTACCATTATCGAGACCGGTGTAAATGCTGAAAATACCCGTGTCGGAATATGCGTTATAGCTCGATTCAACAGTATATGCCAGGCCATGCCGTTCCCTCACCGACAGGTTTAGCCGTGAGTTCATGCCCGGGCCTCCGAGGATGTTGTTAAGCAATGCCATGCCAAATCTCCGTGGATCATTATAGGCATAGGCAATGCCTCCAATCATACAGTGAGTCTGAAAGGTCTTTTTCCTGACAGACTTGTAGCGGGGATAATAATTCAGAAAAGGAGACCTGGACATCAACCGGGAATTTTCAGAAATCACGCTAAAATACTTTTCGACAATCCTGACCAACTTTCTGAAATCAATACTTCCGACAGAACTGATCACCATTTCGTCAGTATGGTAATTATTCAGGATGAACTGCCGGATGTCAGGTTTCCTGAATCTCCTTATCTGGCGCGCCGTCCCCAGGATATTCCGGCCAATTGGATGGCCTGTGAAAATGATCTCTTCAAAATCGTCGAATATTTTCTCAGAAGGATTATCCTTATATGAATTTATTTCATCAATGATGACATCTTTTTCTTTTTCGATCTCCTTATCGGGAAAAGTAGAATTAAATGTAATATCGGCTATCAGCTCAAGGGCACGGTCATACCAGATATTGAGAAAAGATGCATGGATACAGGTTTCCTCCTTGGTGGTGTAAGCATTCAGATCAGCGCCGACGTTATCCAGCCGGTTCAGTATCTGGTAGACATTCCTTTTTTGTGTTCCCTTAAAAATGACATGTTCAATGAAATGCGCCATGCCCTGCTCATTTTCCTTTTCATCACGCGTGCCGGCATTGATGAGTATACCGCAATGGGCTACGGGTGTATCTGCATGAAGGTGGATGAGACGGATGCCGTTGGAGAGGGTATGATGGTTAAAGTCCATGATGAAAATAATGAAGAATGAAAAATGCAGGGTAAAATTATAAAATTTAACTTCACTTTCACTCCACCATCATAAATGCTGCCCATACTGTTTTACAACATTATAACAAGGACATGGTTGAAAATAGTCCTGATTTCGAGGTAGTATTACAGTAACTATTTGGGGTCATTAATTCGCAATTGGATACTTTTCATCCATATAAATCCAGAAAAGCAGCCTGTACCCGCGGAAATTCCCATTCTCATCAAAATCTTCAATGACAGGACCCATGCCGACGATTTTCTTATTCATTTTAAAATGGCGTTCATCCATATACCATTCTTCGAGAAAACGGACACGTGTGATATCCCTGAGCTCAAGATTTTGTTCAATCAGGGTATCATAGGAGTCATAGGGTGGAGACGTACGCTGAAATGTAAAAGGAACTCGCCGGATTCCAATGTTTTTCACCTGCTCCGGTGTCAGAGGTTTATTAAAATAATCATAGACACGATATTTGCCGGAATATGCTGCCTCCATGATCATTTTCACAAAAGCTTCACGCCTGGGGCCCTCGAGATTTTGCACCCACCAGTCAAAATCCGGATCAGGGCTCTTAATCGGCACATCGTACTGGATTCGTTCAGTGATGACAATCATGTTTTTCCTTGAAGAAGTGTTACAGGAGATAAAAAAATCAATGAATATGATCAGAAGAATGAACTTAATTAATTTCATAGTACGTTTTTTTTTGAGAAATTAAGCTATTTTTGAATGACTTCACCCCCTTCTCCCCCTCTCTTGCAGGAGAGGGGGCCGGGGGGTGAGGCGTTTCCAGAATTAATTAACGTTAAAATTATGAAAATCCTGCGTCCCACCTTACTCCTCGATAGAAAAAAATGCTTACGAAATATTCAACGGATGGCTGACAAAGCCCGGCATCATCACCTCCATTTCCGCCCTCATTTCAAGACCCACCAATCTGCAGTGATTGGAAGCTGGTTCAGGGATTATGGTGTTGATGCCATTACTGTCACCTC
Organism: Bacteroidota bacterium; assembly: GCA_026391695.1. Lineage (NCBI taxonomy): Bacteria > Pseudomonadati > Bacteroidota > Bacteroidota bacterium. The sequence goes on along the minus strand of JAPLDP010000077.1, from coordinate 78,782 downwards.
TTGCCAGATGGCAAACTATTTTGCAGATCATGGCTGGAATGACATCACTATTGCCATGCCTGTTAACCTGATGGAAATAAATGACATAGACCGGCTGGCCGGTCAGATAAATCTTAATCTGCTGGTTGAATCGGAAGAAACAGTGACATATCTGACAAAACACCTCAGATCCATGACAGGCGTTTTCATTGAAATAGATACCGGACACCACCGCACCGGTGTTGAGGCAAAAAATATTTCATTGATCCGAAAAATGACCGGACAAATCCTGAACTCCCGGCAGTTGACATTCAAAGGTTTGCTCACTCATTCCGGTCAGTCCTACCTGGCAAAAGACAAACATGAAATACAACAGATCCATTATGACACAATCAGTAAAATGGTTGGCTTAAAGGATAACCTCTTATCCCTTACCCATGACATCACTCTTTCGATCGGTGATACACCATGCTGCAGCATCATGGAAAACTTTGAAGGAATTGACGAAATACGGCCGGGGAACTTTGTCTTCTATGATGTCATGCAATATAAATTAGGGTCATGCATGCTTGAAGATATTGCAGTCGCAATGGCCTGTCCTGTCATTGCCAGATATCCACTGAGAAATGAGCTGGTGATCTATGGGGGCGCTGTCCATTTCTCAAAGGATTTTATTGTTATGGAATCTGGTGAAGCATGCTTTGGATTATTAGTGAATATCAAAGACAATCACTGGGAAAACAACGACCAGTCCTATCTGTCTACCATATCACAGGAACATGGCATCATCAAACTTATCGGTGAAGACATTAAATCATACCGTACCGGAGATATCATTGGCATATTACCTGTCCATTCCTGCCTGACAGGTGCAGCTATGAGATCCTATACGACGCTTGACGGAGAGAATATTCATACCCTGCTATCCGGAAAATAACGCTGCCAATAAGGATTTTGGGTTAATTTTTCATTAAATTTACACTCTGATTACTTTCCTATTCAGGATTTCAATGAAGGCTCAGAAAGATACTCTGGAAGTGATGATTGCCCGTATCGATGATATCTGCGGACAAGCCAGATCCTATGAAAAGAAGTACGCTGAGGAAATCGCAAAAGTTGAGCCGTCATTCAGGGAAAGTGCTCTTAACCTTGTCCACTACCTGGCTCTTCGCAACAATGATATCCGCGACTTGCAGAAAGAATTAGGTTATTCAGGCCTCGCCAGTCTTTCTAAAGTCGAAGGACATGTCCTGGCCAGCCTCTGTGCCACAAGAAAAATGCTGAAAATTCTGACAGGTAAAAAAAGCAGAGAAACTGCCGACATCCCGGTTACCATTAAAAAAGGTGTCAAATTACTGAACAACCATACAAAAGCCTTATTCGGCAGCAAATCCAAAGGAAGAAAGACCAGGATCATGGTCACCCTTCCACGTGAAGCCTCCTCAGATTATAAACTTGTGTATGAACTGATCCGTAACGGCATCAATGTGGCACGCATCAACTGTGCCCATGATGATGAGGAAATCTGGGAAAAGATCATTATAAACATTCGGAAAGCTGAGGCATCGCTTGGAAGAACGTGTAAGATCATCATGGATCTGGGTGGGCCGAAATTACGCACCGGTCCTATGATGCCAGGACCCAAAGTCGCTCATCTTATTCCGCCAAAAGATGAGATGGGGAGAGTCATCAAACCATCATTGGTATGGATCTCGACAGAAAACTCACTGCCACCGGCAAAAGCTGATGCATTTATTCCTGCCAGCGCCAAATGGATCAGTGAAATTAAAAAAGGTGACGAAATCCAGTATAAAGATGCCAGGGGCAAAAAATGCACCCTAAAGGTCATCGCAAGGGAAGGTAAGGCGGCATGGGCACACAGCTACGATTCAGCTTACATAACGCCTGGACTTGAAATAAACCTTATAAAACATGATGTACAGGCACAAAAGACTGACCACATCGGTGATCTGACATCCATCGAACAGACCATCATACTTCGAAAAGGCGACAACCTTATTCTCCATAAGGATACCACACCCGGAGAGCCGGCACATTACAATGAATCCGGCAAACTCACTCGTCTTCCGCATATATCCTGCACACTGCCCGAAGTATTCAAAGATCTGAAAGCAGGTGAACCCATACTTTTTGATGATGGCAAAATTGAGGGTATTATTAAAGAGGTCACAGATGAAAAATTGCATGTCACTATCACATTTGCCCGTGAATCAGGCAGTAAACTCAGAGCCGACAAAGGCATTAACCTGCCGGAAAGCAACCTGTCGGTAAGCGGATTAACTGAAAAGGACAAAAAGGATCTGCACTTCATCATTCAACATGCTGATGCAATCAACCTTTCCTTTGTGAATGGGCCGGAGGATGTTATCAATCTGCTGTCAGAGCTTAAAAGAATAAAGGCAACAATTGGCATCATATTGAAGATCGAGACCAGGAAAGGATTTCAGTATCTGCCTGAGATACTCCTCACTGCCATGAGGACTTACCCTGTTGGTGTGATGATTGCCAGGGGTGATATGGTTATAGAATGCGGATGGAAATACATGGCGAAAATACAATATGAAATACTCCGGCTCTGTGAAGCAGCCCATATTCCAAACATATATGCCACACAGGTTCTCGAAGGTCTGGCAAAAAAAGGCATGCCATCGCGGGCTGAAATCACTGATGCGGCTTCTTCCCAGCAAGCCGAATGCGTGATGCTCAATAAAGGGCCATATATCATACCAGCTATCCGCATGCTTGATAAGATCCTGCGAAACACCGAAAAATATCAGGATAAACAGGCGACACTTCTGCCGATTCTGGATACTAAGCTTGAATAAAGTCAGTAAATGCTATTGTAAACTACCAGGTAGTTTTTGACCGTCATACCGCTGTGCTATCATGCACAGTGTTTTTGAAATTCACAGAAATTAACCGACATTTGCAGAAATTCGTTGTTATGAAAAAAGTCTTACTGTTATCCATAACTATCAGCCTTATTTTATCAGCCTGTCAACGGAAAACAGAGGAAAATCCCTATAATAAAGCTATTGCAAAAGCAAACAGGGAAAATTATGATGGGGCACTTAAAGAGATCAATGCCACCATAAAAAATGATACGAATAATGCCGAGGCTTATTTTTCCAGGGCATTCTATATTAAAGAAAAGATGGGTGATTATCAGGGCGCCATTGATGATTATACGAAATCCATCGATCTTAAAACAGGTGACGAGATCAATGATGCCAGGGCATATTGTAACCGTGGTCATGCCAAATATATGCTGAAAGACTATAAAGGTGCCTTGGAGGACTTGCAGCAAGCCATCAATCTGAATCCTGACGATCCCTATATTTACCGTAACAGGGCATTGATTTTCATTGCCATCAAAAACACCGGCATGATTTGCATCGACCTGAAGAAAGCTCTTGAACTGGGTTTTACTCAGAAGTATGGTAAAGAAGTGGATAAACTGATAAAGGAATACTGCAAATGAATCCTGTCTTCAAACGCCGCAGCATACGTAAATTCACCGGTGAACCGGTCAGCAGCGAACATATTGAGGAACTTTTAAAAGCCGGCCTTTGCGCTCCATCAGCACGGAATACGCAATCCTGGCATTTTATCGCCGTCACAGAGAGACATTTACTTGATGAAATCCCATCTTTTCACCCCTATGCGGCAATGTGTAAAGAGGTTACTCTGGCTATTCTTGTATGTGGTGACCTGGCACAGGAAAATAATACCGGATATTTAGTTCAAAACTGCTCTGCCGCGACAGAAAATATTTTGGTCACAGCAGCCCATTTAGGTCTGGGTTCCGTATGGCTGGGAGTATATGCAAGAGAAGAAAGGATGAAAGGGATGAAAAATTTATTTAAACTACCCGATCACATTCTCCCTGTTGCTCTAATAGCCATCGGTCATCCCGCAGAAGAGAAACCTCCAAAAAGCGACTACGACTGGAGTAAAGTCAAATTCAATAGATGGTAAAGAAAATGGACAGTGTGTGTGGTAATAAAAAATCCCTGACTCAGTAGCCAGGGACTTTTTAAGACGAAGAGATAAAAGGATGCCCCATGTGGAATACTAAATTCCTCGCAGGATATCCTCATCAATCTCAATTACTTCTGAATCACAAACTTCTTTGCCACAGTTGTCTTTCCATCGTTGATCAGCATGAGATATACTCCTTCGCGAATGCTGCTGAGGGTAATCTTCTTTACAAGGGTCTGCAAAACAGGGATGTTGTTTTCATTATAAATCACATTCCCCATGGCATCCATTATTCTGACCTGCATGAGGGCATTTTCCCTTGATACAAGGTTGAGGATAAATTCGCCTGTGTTAGGATTTGGGGTAATGGTGATACGGCTTGCATTCAATTCGTCTATTCCTTCAGTCCAGACAGTAATTATAACAGGTTCTGAAAAGTCACTTTCACCGCAGGAATTTACGCCTTTCACTTTTACATAAGCAAGCCCGGTATATTCATTCCAGGTCACAGTTGCTGTTGCGGAAGTTCCTGAGATGGATCCTGCCTCTGCTGGTTGCAAATCCCATGTATATGAAGTAGCATTAGGAACCTCAGCAATAGTATATTCTGATGTCGGGGTTATGGTGGGATCAACAAAGTCGGGTCCGGCAGGTATGCCTGGTATTCCTGGTAAAGGTAAAATAGTGAGGATCATACCACTTGTGACAAATCCGCACGGGAAAACGCCCTGGGCTTTAAGTGTCAGGGTGACCGTTCCATTGGTTATGTCATTTGCACCTGGTGTATAGGTTGGAAGAAGTATGGTTCCGTCATCAAAGGTTCCGTCACCTGATGTGGACCACAGAAGTGAGGAATAGTGCTCAGCAGTAGCTGTGGTGTTGGTATATGATTGGCCAGCACAAATTTCGCCTGGATCGCCGGCATCTGCTACCGGAGCGGGTTTGATGGTCAATATCATATCATCGCTGGCTGATTCTCCGCTATTTTTATAGGCGGTGAGTATGAGGATGACACTACCTGTTGCATTATCGTCAGGTCCGGGTGTATAGAATGGTTCCAGAATGGTAGGATCATCGAATGTGCCATCACCTGATGTAGTCCATTCCAAATAATCATAACCTATGGCACTTCCCGTAAGGGAATAGCTTCCGCCTTCACACATGACGCCATTTGAACCTGCATCGGCCATTAAGCCTCCGGGGATAACTTTTGTAAAGTCATCATCGATATATGAAAAGTCTTTGATATACCAGTATGTGACTGGCTGCGCCGCATCATTCCCAATCAGATGCTCGTAAGTGAAAGGAATGGTATATGTACCATTATCCTCAAACACATTGTAAGGAGCGCAGAAGAAATTCGCCGCGAGCCAGGCCAGTGAATATTCGGTAACGTTAACAGGTGCTTCGGTCATCTTATAATTACCGATATCAATGCCACGGCTGTAAATATCAGGATAGTTGTTGCTGAGGGCTTGATCATAGCGGGTATCCAGCCAGGAGATGAAAACTTTCGTGCCATCTTCTGTAATGGAGGCCTGAGGACGGCTATCTTCGGTATAATCTTGTTGTCCATCAGGGTATTCCCCACGTAGCATTTTGATGTCGCCACACCAGAACGCACGCCATGTCTGCCCGCCATCGGGTGAGTAGATATCATAAGCAGAAAGGACGAAAATTGTATCATAAGGAGGATTGAATCCGGATATGATAGCATATGGCGCACCATCTCCGTGATAATAATTAGACATGCCAACGACCACTGCGATGTGTGGATTTCCGCTGGCGTCGACCACAATGTCGCAGTCAAAAGCGGTGGTATAGTGGATATCTTCACGTGCGGGAGGTACCGTCCAGAGGGCATTAATCTCATCATCGGATAAAAATTCATCGACGATCTCAGGGATACCATCGTCACCGCCAAGCTGCACACCAATGGGGTCTTCCCAATTTTCCCCGCCATCGGTCGTTTTATAAATGACAGGATAAAAATCGCGGTAGCTAAATTCAACAGATAGGTCGTCAGTAATTATAACGATATAGCCGGTCTGGCCGTCAGGTGCAAAGGCACAACGATGGTCAGCAGGACAAAACAATGAGTCAGGAGGGACAGGCGCATCGAGGGTAAACCAGTCATATTCAAAATCGTTTGAGGCGGTATTCCAAACGCCCCGGGATACAAGATTTGCACCAAGATATACACCAGTAGAAGACCAGTCAACTAATCTGTCAACAACGAGTGATACGCCCTGCTTGGTCATGGCGTAACCATCCGGAACATCCTGATATAAACCATCAGTCGGATCAGATGACCGTAAGTGTTTGGTGGTATCCGTGAAATCAACCAGGTTAGAAACGCCAAAGCTATACCCTCCCCAGCCAGCTGCCTGATTGGAACCGTCGAGATTTGGTGCAAAGTACGCATAGTAAGCATTTGCCGGATCAGTGTTTCCTGGAGGATTGTAAATAGCTCCTTGTGGATAACGGGCAGCATCAAGATAATAAGTTCCTCCTGGAACGGTGGCGGTGTAAATCCTCTGGTCAACCAGGAAGTTTTCACCACGGTCGTAAGAAATGTCAATATCCAGATTTCCTGAATAGTTAGGAGATCCGCCGACTTCCCTGTGCAGGTTAACAAAGGTGTTGAGTGCATTATCGACCCAGACAATGGTTTTTTGTCCACCACCATAGCCATAACTATAACCATTGGCTGAGTGTCCGATCGAGTCACACGTAACGATTTCGCGACCTATTGGTGGTGTTGGGCGTACAAAAGGGGCACTTGTGATTGCCGGAGGTTTAACAGGTTCTAAATCCGCCGCCTTCATAAGGCCTGCATTTGAACTTTCTGATTTAACGTATTGTGATTTTACCCGGTAAGAATTCTGGGAAATGGCAAAAAACGCAATACATAGTGCAAAACTTAATAGTAACAATTGTTTCATGATCGTTTGGGTTTTTAATTAGACATTGAGATTAGTTTGCGAATTTTTAGTTTTAGGAGAGCTAAATTATAAAATAAAAAGACAACTTATGCAACGTGATAAAAAAAAATTGGTTTTGAACATACAAACATAATCATTGTTTATAATTATCGTTTCTTATATATATTTGTATTTAGCAAGCTGAGGAAAAATTGAAAAAGATCTATCTTCTCATCATCAAATCCTTTCTGGGTCCCTTTGTCATGACCTTTTTCATTTCCGTATTCATCCTTCTGATGCAGTTTCTCTGGAAATGGGTGGATGAGCTGGTAGGAAAAGGGCTGGAATGGAATATCCTCGCCGAACTTCTTTTTTATGCCTCTGCCACTTTCGTACCGGTAGCCCTGCCATTGGCTATCCTCCTTTCATCACTGATGACCTTCGGTAATCTTGGCGAAAACAATGAACTCGTTGCCGTAAAAGCTGCCGGTATTTCCCTGAAGAAGGTAATGATGCCACTGGTTTTTCTTTCGCTGCTGACAGGTTTGTGTGGCTTCCTTTTTTCCAATTATGCCCTGCCGGTTGCCAATCTGAAATTCCGCAGTATCCTTTTTGATGTCAGGCAACAAAAACTGGCATTCAACATCAAGGAAGGTATTTATTACAGTGGTATTGATGGTTATGTTATACGTGTTGGAAAAAAAGAAAAGGATGAGAAAACGATTCGCAATGTCATGATATACGATCATACCGGTAAAATGGGAAATTCAAACCTGACTGTTGCCGATTCAGGCAGGATGGAGATGACACCTGATGACAAATTCCTGATTCTCACCTTATACAACGGTGCCAATTTCGATGAAAAACTCGACCGTTCCAACGTGGAAAAAATGACCATGCGCCGAACTTCCTTTGCCGAAGAACAACGTCGTTTTGACTTGTCAGCCTTCGCTCTGACACGTACCAATGAAGATCTTTTCAAGAACCATTACCAGATGCTGAACATACGGCAGCTGAAAAAAGCCGTAGACTCCCTGCGGCGTGAAACCGACCTGCGGAAACAAGAATTCAGCAAATCATTTCTTGCTAATTACATATATTACAGATCATATGACGATTCATCGGCCAGATCCTTACCCGACACAGCCCGTGGACTAAAGACAAATTTTCTGTCCAATTTTACGGAAAAAGAAAAACTGAAGATCATTGAAACAGCAATGAACGTCTCCAGGAATATTAAAGTCAATATTGGTACAGAAAAGGAATATCTCAGTGGAAGGACCAAATTAATAGCATCGCATGAAATTGAATGGCACCGGAAATTTACACTTTCATTTGCTTGTGTCATTCTTTTTTTTATTGGCGCCCCGCTGGGAGCGATAATTCGAAAAGGAGGCCTGGGATTGCCCATGGTGGTCTCCGTGTTCTTTTTTGTCATGTATCATATCCTGTCAACAACCGGATTTAAATATGCCAGAGAAGGCGTAATGACTGCTCTGCAGGGCATGTGGCTGGCCTCTGCCATCTACCTTCCTATTGGCATCCTGCTTACTATTAAAGCAACCAGCGATTCCCCAATCTTTGATTTAGACTCCTGGAAAAAATTTATCAATCGATTGATTTTCTTTAGAAAAAGAACATAAACCATTATACATGAGGATATTTATTATCTGTAATAAATCGCCTTTCCCACCCCTTGAAGGTGGTCCCATTGCGATGAATGCGATTATCCAGGGACTCCTCAGGGCAGGCCACCAGCTAAAAGTTCTGGCCATCAACACAAATAAATATTTTATTCACCCCGACGACATTCCTGCAGATTACAAGAATAAAATCAACCTGGAGATGGTTTATATCGACCTCTCTGTTAAACCTTTCAGCGCATTAATTAATCTCCTCGCTTCCCGGTCATATCATATTCAGCGTTTTATTACCACTGAAGTAAAGGAAAAACTTATTCAGATCCTGCAAAACAATGAATTCGACATCGTTCACCTTGAAACCCTGTACGTCGCACCTTATGTCGATTTGATCAGAACCTGTTCTAACGCAAAAGTTGTCCTGCGTACCCATAATATTGAACATCTTATCTGGAAACGTATAGCTGACAATTGCAGGAATCCACTGAAAAAAATTTATCTGAAATATCTTTACAGAACCCTTAAAACATTCGAGCTGACTGCATTAAAAAAATTCGATGGTATTGCATCCATAACAGGTACTGACGCCGACTTCTTCAGATCTGTCGTTTCACAAGTTCCGGTTGTGAATGTTCCATTTGGGGTGAATACCGGCGATTATATCCTTAATCCTGAGATAATACCGGAAATCCCTTCACTTTTCCATATCGGCTCAATGAACTGGATACCCAACGTGGAAGGTATTAAATGGTTCCTCGATAATGTCTGGCCTGAAATACATAAGGAGTTTCCGGATCTGAAATTTTATCTTGCAGGAAGAATGATGCCTGAATGGCTCATCCATTCCCAATATCCAAATGTAATCGTCGTTGGAGAAGTAGAAAATGCGCTCACCTTCATGCAATCAAAATGGATTATGATCGTCCCGTTGTTTTCAGGCAGCGGTATAAGGATAAAAATCATTGAAGCGATGACTGTTGAAAAAACCGTCATATCAACCTCCATTGGAGCTGAGGGAATAAACTGTAAGGATGGTGAAAATATCCTGATCGCTGATACACCTGTACTGTTCGCGGAGGCCATAAGGACATGCATGCATGATCAGTCCCGATGCCATAATATTGGGGGAAAAGCCCGGTTACTGATTGAAAAAGAGCATGATAATGACCGCATCATCCTGAGTTTAACCGATCTGTATATCAAAATATCCCTCGCCTGACATTTGTGCACATCAGGTTATATTTTTATTTTTGTCGAAAGATCTATTGCTGTATTGAATGAAATTATTTGTACTGTTATCCAGGGTGCCCTTTCCAATTGTAAAAGGTGATAAGCTCCGGGCCTATCATCAGATACGATGCTTATCGAAAAATCACGAGATCTTTTTATGTGCCCTAAATGATACAAAGATTGACGAAGAAGCCCTGCCGGAACTGAATAAATATTGTACATCCATAACGGTTGTCAACCTTTCCAAACTCTGTATTATCTGGAATATCTTCAGGGCTTTTATTTCCGGCAAACCATTGCAGGTCGGCTACTTTTTCAGTAAAAAGGCAAAAAAAACAGTTGACAGGGTGATACAAGAGATAAAACCTGACCATATTTACTGTCAGCTCGTTCGTGTGGCCGAATATGTCAGTGATAAGGATATTCCCAAAACCATTGACTATCAGGATGCATTTTCCAAAGGTGTTGAAAGGCGGATTGCCACATCACCGTTCTGGCTTAAGCCTGTCCTCAAAATAGAGTATAAACGATTGCTGAGATACGAAAGGCAAGTCTTTGATATCTTTGATCACAGGACCATTATCTCCAGACCCGACCGTGACCTTATTCCGCACCCAAAAAGAGAGGAGATCGTCATCGTGCCAAATGGTGTGGATCAGGCGTTTTTCAAACCGATTGAACGGGAGAAGATCTATGATATAATTTTTACAGGGAACATGGGCTATCCTCCCAATGTGAATGCAGCCGTTTTCCTTGTCAATGAAGTCGTACCCATAGTAAAGAAAAAATTGCCTGATGTACGGGTCATTCTTGCCGGTGCCACACCGCACCCAAGGGTCCTGGCACTGGCATCTGCACACGTTCATGTTACCGGATATGTAAAAGACATTCGTGAATACTATGCCCAGGCAAAAATCTTTATTGCCCCGATGCAGATTGGGATAGGTTTGCAAAACAAACTGCTCGAGGCCATGGCAATGAAAATTCCCAGTATCACCTCTCGTCTGGCCAACAATGCACTGGGAGCAAAGGAAAATGAAGAGATTTTAGTGGGTAGCACTCCCGAAGAGATGGCCGGCCATACCCTCACTCTTTTAAACGATAAATCAAAAGCCGACCAACTCGCCCTGAATGGGTACAACTTTGTTTTAAGGCATTACAGCTGGGAAGTCAACACCAAAATACTGGATGAGCTTATAAAAAACACTATGAAATAAATTATTATATCCGTCTATAAATATATGATGCAGAAACCCTCCATACCAAAAGGAACCCGCGATTTCTCCCCTGCTGAGATGGTGAAACGGAATCATATTCTTGATACCATTATCGGGATTTTTCAACGTTTTGGCTATTTGCCTCTCGAAACCCCGGCAATGGAAAACCTGTCAACCCTGTTAGGAAAATATGGTGAAGAGGGTGACCGGCTTTTATTCAGGATACTTAATTCCGGAGATTTTCTATCAGGAATTGAAAGACATGACTGGACATCCGGAGATCTTACACGTTTATCATCGTTGATTTGCGACAAGGGATTACGGTATGACCTGACCGTGCCTTTTGCCCGGTATGTGGTGCAACACCTGAATGAGATCACGTTCCCTTTTAAACGTTACCAGGTCCAGCCTGTCTGGCGCGCCGACAGACCACAAAAAGGCCGGTACCGTGAATTCTTCCAGTGCGATGTGGACGTCATCGGCAGCCATGCCCTCCTTAATGAAGTTGAACTACTCAATATCAGCGAAAAAGTTTTCAGCGCTCTTGGCATTGACGTTATTATTAAAATCAACAACCGGAAAATCCTGAGCGGGATTGCAGCCGTTATCGGAGAAGCTGATAAATTGACCGATATGACCGTTGCTATCGACAAACTGGATAAAATCGGCCTCGATAATGTGAATTCCGAACTCCGGTCAAAAGGAATATCTGACGAAGCTATTCAAAAATTACAACCTGTCATTTTACTGAAAGGAACGCTGAATGAAAAATTTTCTGTCCTTGAACAACAGCTGAAGGCTTCATCTGTTGGGTTAAAGGGCATTGAAGAGATGAAAACTATCTTCAATTATCTTGATAAACTGACCTTGACCCATGCAGTGGAATTTGATCTTACATTGGCCAGGGGGCTGAATTATTATACAGGAGCCATCATAGAGGTCAAAGCCAGGGATGTAAGCATTGGAAGCCTGTGTGGCGGTGGCAGGTATGATGACCTTACCGGAATCTTTGGATTACCCGGCGTTTCCGGTGTCGGAATCTCTTTTGGAGCCGACAGGATCTATGATGTCATGGAAGAAATGCATCTCTTTCCTGAAAAAACCAAGGCCACGACACAAGTAATGTTCGCTAATTTTGGCCTGCAGGAAGAAATCTATTGTCTGCCTCTCATGGATAACATCAGAAAAGCAGGGATAAACGCTGAATTGTTCCCTGAATCCGGTAAATTAAAAAAACAAATGACATACGCGGATAAGAAAAATATTCCTTTCGTCATACTTATCGGAGAAAATGAAATCAGTAGCGGCCTGGCTGTGATAAAAGACATGAAAAGCGGAGAACAGCGTTCCATAGCGGTTAAAGATCTTATCGGAGAATTAAACAAAATCTTGTTCAGCGTATCTCAAAATTCCACCGACAGGAATTTTAAATAACTTTATCCCGGCATTGACGAACTAAATATTATTAATGATGGCTGTATGAAAAATCCAAATCTTGAATTCAAAATAAAGATCAACCGCACTGCACTTTTTTATCTTTAATTCAGGGGGACTGCCCATAAATGTTCCTATCAGAATCTGTTATGAGGTTGTTTCAAAAGCCCTTAGTGTCCCTTTGTGATTACCTTCGTGTTCCTTTGTGGTTAATCTAATTGATTGAACCACAAAGTGTCACAAAGGATACACAAAGTAACACAAAGTCAGAAAAACAATTTTCAAACACTTTTGAGACAGCCTCATCCAAAAAATCAATATTCATACTTTAAAATAAATTCAGGAGGATATTTTATGACTTATATTGTAACCGGTAACGGTTTAACTATTGAAGACGTGGTCCGCGTGGCCCGACAGGGAGAAAAAGTGGAGCTTCATGCCGATGCGATAAAGCGTATTAACGCCTGCCGTGCAATGCTGGAAAAGAAAATTGAAGCCCGTGAGATCATGTATGGCGTTAACACAGGGATAGGTGAGTTTTCAGAAATTGTTCTGACAGATGATCAGGTGAAAGATTTCCAGAAATATTTGATTTACAATCATGCTGCAGGTATCGGCGATCCAGCCCCGATAGAATATGTCAGGGCTGCTATGTTATCAAGGATCAATGTACATGCCCATGGAAACTCCGGCAGCCGGCTGGAGATCACACAAACACTTGTTGACATGCTTAATAAAGGTGTCACACCCTATGTTTGCCAGAAAGGATCAGTAGGAGCCTGTGGCGACCTCGCACCCATGTCACAGATTGCTCTATTGATGCTTGGTGAAGGCAGAGCTTATTACAGAGGTGAACTTTTAGATGGAAAAGAAACCCTGTCCAGGGCTGGTATTCCAGTACCCGGATTAAAAGCCAGAGACGGACTTGCCGCTATCAACGGGTCGAACCTTCTGACAGCCATGAGCGCCATCTTCCTTTATGATGCGACCCGGTGGCTCAAACAAGCTGAAATTGCTGCCACTATGTCGCTGGAAGCTTTGAAAGCCAATATGCGGCCATACCATTCCAAGCTACACGAAGCCAGGGGCTTTCCAGGCGCCATCCGGACCGCAAGATCTATCCGTAAAGTCGCTGCAGGTGGTGATCTCGTCGATAATCGCGTCAAATGCAAAGTACAGGATGCCTACTCCATGCGTTCCACACCCCAGGTCATCGGTGCCTCACACGATGCACTGGCATTTGCCCGCTCACAGGTTGAAATTGAATTGAATGGCGTCGGAGATAATCCCATCTTTTTCCCTGAGGAAAATTTGCAACTCTCCGGTGCCAATTTCCAGGGATCGCCCGTCTCATTACCGATGGATATGGCAGGTGTTGCCATTACCATGGTCAGCGTGATGTCGGAAAGACGAATGAACCGATTGAATAATCCGGCTCTCAGCGTTGGATTACCGGCATTCCTGACCAAAGGGGCCGGGATGTTCTCAGGGCTCATGCTCAGCCAGTACACAGCCGACATGATGATCGTCGAACAACGTATCCTCTCTATGCCGGCATCCATCCAGTCCATACCGGCTGCAGCAGACCAGGAAGACTTTGTCTCTATGGGCATGAATACAGCTATTAAGAACTTCCAGATACTCGACAATGCGTATGGCGTTCTTGGAATTGAATTCATGGCTGCAGCCCAGGCTCTTGACTTCCGTGACTATAAATTCGGTCACGGCACTACTAAAGCTAAAGAAGTGATCAGAAAATATGTTGATTTTCTTGATGTTGACCGTCCTCTCTATGACGATCACACCAGGATGAAAGAGTTGGTCAAATCAGGTGAAATCCTTGATGAAGTTGAAAAGGTGGTTGGGAACCTGGAATGATCACATCTGTTTTCAGAAGTTGGGGATTGAATTCCTTTTAAATCAGTCATACAAATCAATTACCTTTATTTAAAGTTAATTTAATTAATCATTGTATAATATTCATTAATAGCCTGATAATAAGCAAAGAAAGTCAGGCTTAACGTTTTTTATTAAATAAAAATAAATTTTCTGTTAATTTATTTTTGGATATTTATTAAGAATTTTATAATTTGGCTATTTAATTGAGGGGCTTGTTCATTTAAATATATATATATCCATCATTATATTTATTTAAAAGCAGAATTCCTTTATTTTAAACTAATTACTAACCAAAAACTGTAGACTATGAGAAAACTTACTCTTGTACTTGTACTCCTATTTATTATAGGAATGCAGGTAGTTAATGCACAGAGGACAATCTCTGGTACGGTAACCAGTTCAGAGAATGGCACCCCTATACCCGGGGCTACCGTTCTTGTTAAGAACACGACCATCGGCACCACCACAAATGTCGATGGGAAATTCGAACTGTCCGTTCCCCAGGATGCCAAGATCATCGTGATTTCTTATGTCGGTATGGCCTCAAAAGAAATCGAGCTTGGCGCCCTTAAAACCTTCGCCATATCCCTTGAGCCTGACATCATGGACATCGAAGGGGTCGTCGTTACTGCCCTTGGTATGACCCGTGAGAAGAAATCACTGGGCTATTCCGTACAAGACATCAAAGGCGAGGACCTGGAAGCAGCCAAAGAAACCAACATCGTTAATTCCCTCTCCGGTAAAGTGGCCGGCGTACAGGTCATTAACGCCAGTGGTGCCGTTGGTGCTTCTTCACGTATTACCATACGTGGTAACAGTTCCTTCGGTGAAAACCAGCCCCTCTTTGTTGTTGACGGTGTTCCCGTTTCCAACTATTCCACGGCAGTTGACCAATATGGTGGCATTGACTTCGGTAATGCAGCCATGGATATTGATCCTGCCAACATTGAATCCATGAGTGTGCTGAAAGGCGCTAATGCCGCTGCTCTTTATGGATCAAGAGCCGCCAATGGTGTCATCCTCATCACGACCAAATCAGCCAAAAAAGGTGCTTCTAAAGGTATTGGCGTCACTTTCACTACAGCCTATGAAATAAACCAGGTCTCCTATTTACCCTTGTATCAAGACAAATACGGACAGGGATATGCCGGTGATGAAACGCATTATTTTGATGCTACTGGTATGAAGGCTTCTGACGACATGAAAGCATACGAAACATGGTGCCTCGAAAATTCCTTCAGCTATTATGACGGCAACTGGGGTGGTGTGAATGATGGTATGGATGAATCATGGGGACCAAGACTGGATGCCGGACTGATGATTCCTCAGTTTGACAGCCCCTATGTGAATGCCGAAGATCCTACTCAAGGTCATGTGGCTACTCCCTGGGTTTCACAACCAGATAATGTGAAAGACTTTTTCCAAAATGGCGCTACATGGGATAACAACCTGTCACTCGTCGGTGGAACAGACAAAACAGCCGCCCGTCTTTCACTCTCGTCACAAAATATCACAGGCGCTATTCCAAATACCGACCTGAAGAAGTACTCGGTGAATTTCAATGGAAGCATGGAACTGTCGAAACGTCTGACAGCTAATGCAACCATTACCTATGTCCAGAACCAGAGTGATAATCTGCCGGGTAATGGTTATGACGAAAATAACATCATGCAGTCGCTCGGTTCCTGGTGGGGTCGTCAGATCAATATGCAGAACCTGAAAGATCACTGGCAGGATTTTGATGGCTTTGGCCAACCATATAACTGGAACAGCAGCTACCATAACAATCCCTATTGGACAACCGGTTATAACACCACCTCCAGAACCAGGAACAGAACCTTCGGTAATATTAATTTAACCTATAAGATCACCGACTGGTTGAGTGTGATGGGACGCATCGGACAAGATGCATACAATGAATACAGAAAACATCTGACGTACGACCTGTCCATTGAATCATCATCCGGTGGTTATTTCTGGCAGAATCAACGGTTCGAAAATGAAACCAATGCCGATATTATTTTCACAGCCGATAAGGACCTGTCAGAAGACTTCGGATTAAAAGCTACTCTGGGTGCGAATTATATGAATTACAAGTATAAAAACATGTCAGAGCAGGCTAATGAACTGACGGTGCCAAACCTTTTCACCATTGGTAATACAAAAGGTAATCCAACGGTGAGCATGTACGATGAAGAAAAAGAATCGAATAGTATCTATGGGTCTTTAGGCATTTCCTTCAGACGTATGCTATACCTTGACATTACAGCCAGAAATGACTGGTATTCCACGCTGCCAAAAGATAGCTGGTCATACTTCTATCCGTCATTCAGCTTAAGCTGGGTATTCACCGAAACATTTGATATTTCACCCAATATCCTCACTTTCGGTAAACTAAGGGGAGGCTGGGCACAGGTAGGTAATTCCACCGGTCCTTATCAGATTACCCCGACCTTCTCATCAGATGCAGACCCATATAACGGCGTCGCTTGTTTCTTCTATACCAGAACCATCCCGCCCCTTAACCTGATGCCAGAAAAAACTAATAGTACTGAATTTGGCCTTGACCTGAAATTCCTCAATAACAGGATAGGTGTTGATTATACGTATTATATGAAGAGCACCATGAACCAAATACTGGCAGTAAATATTTCCAGGGCAACCGGTTTCAACAACATGCGGTTGAATGCTGGCCAGATCGACAACTGGGGACATGAACTGATGGTGACAGGTGTGATCCTTAAATCAACCGAAGGACTGAACTGGGAAATGACACTGAACTGGTCAAAAAACAACAATGAAGTTGTGGAACTTTATGAGGATCCTGTAACTCATCAGAAATTACTTGCTTATCAGATATCCGCTTCATGGCAGACCGTTACCATCGAAGCACGTCCGGGTGAACCCTGGGGCGTTATCAGAGGTAAAGGCTTTGTACGCGATGAAACGACAGGGAAAATAATCGTCGGCGCAAACGGACTACCCAAAAAATCTGCTTTACCAGTGAATATTGGTAACATAGAACCTGATTGGGTGGGCGGCCTGCGGAATACCTTCAGATGGAAAGATCTTTCATTCAGCTTCCTGCTCGACTTCCGTAAAGGTGGTGATATCTTCAGTGTCACCGACTGGTTTGGCGCCTATTCGGGTGTTACAAAAGAATCGGCTGAAGACATCGAAGGTGATCTCGTTAAACCTGCCGGTGATGGTGCCGAAATCAGAAGAGATGGTGTCATCGTGGATGGTGTTCAGATTGATGAAAATGGTAAGGCCGTTGAAAATACCACCGTTGTCGGCGCTCAGGATTTTTACGAAAATTACTGGGGACTCCATGAAATATCCATTATCGATGGCAGCTTCCTTAAATTACGTGAAGTCATTATCGATTACCATTTACCGGATTCATGGATGACTAAAACCGGATTCATTAAATCCGCTGACATATCACTCTATGGAAGGAACCTGGCTTTGCTGGCAAGATCAAAAAGCAATGATGTGCGCATCGATCCCGAAACCGGATTCGGTACTTCCAATAATGGCGTCGGACTCGAACAATATCAGTTGCCTCCGACACGAAGCATGGGTATTAAACTAAGGTTGACATTCTAGCCTGAACAGTTTGTAATTCATTGATTAACCTTTAACTAAAAAATTATGACAATGAAAAAAATATTTAAAGTAAATATCATTCTGGTCATAGGCTTTATTGTAACATTAGTCTCATGTACCAAGAATTTTGAGGAATTGAACACCAATCCAAACCAACCGAATGATGTTCCTTCCACCAACATACTCGCACGTGTTATTCGTTACTGTGGTGATAATTTCTTCAATGCCTGGCAGGGTATGAATGAAATGTGCAGCTTTGCCGGACAGATCACCAAGATCCAGTATGTTGACGAAGCCCGTTATAACTTCCGTGAAGGCGTTGTCAATAACGCCTGGACAGATTATTATACTTGTCAGATGGACCTGAAAGTCATTATGGAGAAATCTGATGCTGAGGGGGCAGTCAATATGAAAGCTGCCGCTCAAACTTTCTCCTGTATGCTGTGGCAGATGTGTACCGATCAGTGGAAAGATATTCCTTACTCCAATGCACTGCTTGGACTGGATGGCATCACTCTTCCTACCTATGATTCGCAGAGCGACATTTATTTTGCCCTTGCCGACAAACTCAAGGAAGCTGCTGACCTTTTCGCCAGCGGTGCTGCCGATGCACTTGGTGAAGGCGATATCCTTTTTAATGGTGATGCCGCAAAGTGGCAGAAATTTTGCAATTCGTTGCGTTTACGCCTCGCCATACGCATGTCGGCTGCTGATGGAGCCAAGGCTAAAGCCATCTTTGAAGAGGTTCTGGGTAATCCCGGACAATACCCGATAATGGCCAGCAACGATGACAATGCATTCCAGTGGTGGCCGGGTTCGGCTCCCTATAAAGAGCCTTACCAGGAAGATTCCCAGACACGTGATGACCACGGCATGTGCGACGTGCTGATCAACAATCTCTTACAAAACAATGACCCACGTCTTCCCGTTTATGCTCATCCTGCATACACCGATGGAGAGGGCAATCCTGTATACAGGGGCCTCGATCCCGGTGCTATTGACGGAACCTTCCGCATGGATACCATCTCACGCATCGGCGCCCGTTTCCGTGACGATGCAGCAGGTTTTACGCCATATATGAGGTATGCTGAAGTCTTGTTCGATATTGCCGAAGCTTCCTTCCTCGGATGGACTACCGGATGGACTGCCAAGGATGCTTATGAAGCTGGCGTTTTGGCTTCGATGGAAGAAAATGGCCTCGACCAGGCTGCTTATGATGCATACATTGCTCAACCGGCCATAGCCTGGAATAATGACGTGAAACAAATCCAGCTTCAGAACTGGATCGCCATTTTCAAGCAGGGCCAGGAAGCCTGGGCAGAAGTACGCAGAACAGACGTGCCTGTTGTCGATATGTCAAAAGGTTCATTGACACCACCCTATGGCACTCACAACAGACAGCCTTTCCGCTATCCCTATCCTACTAATGAAGCAAACCTTAATGAAACGAACGTTGTACCTTTCGCTGCAACTATTGTTGACAACTTCTGGGGAGAGAGAATGTGGTGGGATAAGAGAACCGGAGTAAATTAAAAGATTATTGTCTTTTATAAAAGAGGGTGTCTCAGAAGTGAGGCACCCTTTTTTTAAATAATATCTTTATTTGGATGGTACTATTTCCTCCAGTTGATTTCGGAAATTAACTTTTACACTGTCAAAACCTATTCTTTTTGAAGGATCAACAGGTTTTGCCGGAGGGGATTCCACCTTTATCGGATTAACAGGAGAACCATTTTTAAATATCCTGAAATCCAGATGTGGCCCGGTAGCCAAGCCACTTCTGCCGACATACCCTATCAAATCGCCCTGCTGAACACGCATACCTTCCCGTAAACCCCTGGCATATCCTGAGAGATGCATGTACAATGAAGTATATACTGAATTGTGTTTTATCCTCACATAGCGGCCACCTCCTTTAGAATCGTACCCGGCGCCAATCACTGTTCCATCCCCGATTGTATATACAGGCGTGCCGCTGGGTGCGGAATAGTCTACCCCAAAATGAGGCCGGTATATCTTTAATATCGGATGTAAACGACTCCGTGAATACTTTGAACTGATCCGGCTATATCGAAGGGGCGCCTTGAGAAACTCCCTCCTCACACTGTTGCCCATCTCATCAAAATAATCACCAATACCATCCTGTACAAAATAAAAGGCAAAATAGTCACGTCCGATATGATTGAAACATGCCGAAAGAATACGGCCAATGCCGATGGTATCCTTTTCAACTATCTCCTCCTCGTAGATCACCCGATATTGATCACCTTTCTGTATACCGAAAAAATCAATTGTCCAGGCAAAAATATCGGCTAACTCAACGGCAAGGGAAGGATTTAATCCCTTTTCTTCAATGGAATTCCAGAGTGATGACCTGATAGTTCCTGAGGCGGACCTTACGATTGTTGTGACCTCCTTCCTGCCTGAATATACATTTAATTTATTGAGGAGGTCAAAGACTACATAGGATGTCGGAGACACCTCATAGATGAAGTACTCTGCCTTTTCCAGAGTATCATGTGAACAAAAAACGGTATATGCGTTGCCTGCTTTAATTTTTCTGACATCAAAAACCCGTTGTGACAGTTTTGCCAGGAGATCGATATTTGAGTTTGTGACATGATAGGATTGCAGCAGAACCGACAAATTCTGATCGGGCCGCACTTTACCATTTACAACAGTAAAAGAATCCACATTAATACCATACTTAAATGAGGGTTCCCTCACTGGCAAAACAGAAACCGTTTTTTCCTTTTCGTTTTTCCGGTGTTGATGACGGATCAGAGAAATGAAAATAATAATAGAGCAGGCCAGAAATCCAATGACCAGAAGTATACGATATCGCTTCAAACCCATGACTTAATTATGAATGGCTAAGAGTGAATTCTTTCCCTGCTTTAAGGGCCAGTATGTTTGTGTCGATTAAGCCGGAACCCTTGTGATAAAAAAACTCACGTATAGCATCTTCAAGATATCCGAAATTCATATCCAGAAAGGGTGTGGCAGCACCTAAGATGACCATGTTGGCTGCTTTGGCATAACCCAGATCTTTAGCGATTTTCTCGGCATCAATAACAATGTGGTGTTTAACCCTGGATATTTCATTAAGAATATCTTCAATGGGTGGATAGTTTGGAATATTGATAAATGGTTCAGTACTTGTGATGAGCCAGCCGTCAGATGCTAGCATAGGAAGGTAGCGTAATCCTTCCATTGGTTCAACCGAAAGAATAATATCGGCTTTGCCTGTGGGTATTAAATCAGAAGCGATTTCTTTATCAGATAAGCGGAGATTTGAATGGACGTCGCCTCCCCTTTGGCTCATACCGTGTATTTCATTTTGCTTAAGAAATAATCCCGACCGCACGGCGGCCAAACCGATAATGGCTGAAATAGTGAGAATACCTTGTCCTCCGACGCCTGCAAGAATGACATCTTTCTTCATCAGGCTTCCTGTTTTTGTAATTTTTCTATTCTTTCCTCTCTAAGCCGTTTGGTAGCCGTTTGAATGCATTCCCTCCGTGGAATAATGACCGATACGCCATTATAAGCCAGCTCTTTTTTCAATATCTCGGTATTCTTTTCATGTTCCTTGGGTATTGGACTAAGGACATGAAGATGTTCCTTTTCCACGCCGACAGCCAGGCAAATGGCTTCGAGTTTACCTTCACCTGCTGAGGGTTGGCCGCCAGTCATGGCGGTGGTGTAATTATCCAGGATCATCACAGTGACAGGCGTTTTGTAATTCACTGCGTCGAGCAATCCGGTTATTCCGGAGTGGGCAAAAGTGGAATCACCGATGACGGCCACAACGGGTGTTAGCCCGGCATCGGCAGCACCTTTAGCCATCGTAATGGAGGCACCCATGTCCACACAGGTATTTATAGCATGGTAGGGTGAAAGGGCTCCAAGTGTATAACACCCTATATCGGAGAACACCCTTCCCTTCGAATATCCTGTAAGAGCCTCATTCAAGGCATTATATGAATAGATATGCGGACAACCCTTACATAATGATGGTGGTCGTGGACGCACAATACTCGGGATAGGTGACCCTTCGCAGGTAGGCAGATTTAATGCAGTGGCTACCTTGCATGGTGTCAGTTCGCCATCAAGGGGAATGCTTCCATCCATCCTGCCTCCAATGATCTTATGGTGATTGAGATAGCTCCGCAACATCTCTTCGATGAAAGGATAACCATCTTCCAGTACCAGAATCCTTTCGCATTCACTGATAATCCGTTCAATTTTTGTTCGTGGCAGCGGATATTGACCTATTTTAAGAATCGGATATGGCACAATACGGTCAGGATAATTTTCTAAAAGATAATTATATGCAAGCCCGGCTGTGATGATGCCAAGTTTTTTATTGTCCCCTTCAAAATAATAATTATACGGTGATTTCTCAGATTCTGCAATAAATGACAGCTGACTTTGAAGAAGAGCCTTAAACCGTTGACGGGCAATGACTGGTAAAAGAATGAATTGACGCGGATCAGCAGGTAAATGAAGTTCATTCTGTTCCACAGTATCCTTACGGATAATGCCAGCACGGGAGTGGGCTAGGCGAGTTGTTAACCGCAATAAAACTGGAATCCCGTAAAGTTCTGACAGATTGAAACCATAAAAAACCATATCATAGGCTTCCTGCTGGTTACAGGGTTCCAGTATAGGTATCATGGCAAATTTTCCATAAAAACGAGAATCCTGTTCGTTTTGTGAGGAGTGCATCGATGGATCATCAGCAGCGATAATGATCAAACCTCCATTGGCTCCGGTTATTGCAGAATTGATGAATGGATCGGCAGCAACATTCAATCCGACATGTTTCATACAAACCATGGCTCTCTTACCTGCATAAGAGACTCCGAGAGCTGCTTCCATGGCTGTTTTTTCATTCGTACACCAGGCTGCATGAATGGAATGACGGCGTGTCTTTATAGAATCTATAACGAATTCAAGAATCTCGGTTGAAGGAGTTCCCGGATAAGCATATATACTCGATATCCCGGCATCCATTGCCCCCTGGGCAATGGCTTCATCACCTAGAAAAACATTTTTCTGCATGCTCAAATCCGCTTTATAAAATGTAAATCTCCTTGACTTCGCAACCTATACAAATATAAATAATTTTTAATATCTACAGGCTGTACCAAATTTTTAACAGCATCTGTCATAAACTATTTTAAGTAATTTTGGCCTTTTAGGATCACAGTTCAATGAACTTTCTGGCTCACACATATTTAGCATGGTCATCAGGTAATGATGAAGAATTTATAATCGGCAGTTTTATTGCCGATCATGTGAAGGGCAACGGTACCAGGCGATTCAGGCCAGGTTTTATGAAAGGAATTGTTTTCCACCGGAATATTGATATGTATACCGATCAACATCCACAGTTTATCAGGAGCAAAAGCCGGTTGATCGGGCAATACCACAAATATTCCGGTGTCATCACCGACATGTTTTATGATCACCTGCTGGCTGCTAACTGGAGAGATTATTCACATGAGGACATCCATGATTTCACAGTAAGGAACTATAAATTACTGTTGAAATATTTCCTCACCCTTCCTCCAAAAACAAAACGGCTGTTGCCATTTATGATCCAGTCAAACTGGCTTGCATCGTATGCCCATTTTGATTTTTTACAAAGAAGTCTGGAAGGCATGGCCATGCGGACACCATTCAAATCAAACATGGAAAACGCCGTAATCGATCTCCTGCGTGATTATTCACTTTTTACTGAGGAGTTCAGATTGTTTTTTCCTGAAATCATTGAATATGCAAAACAATTATAGCTTGGAGGAGATTTGAAATCCCAGTACTCTATGTGACCGGTATTAATTCACCAGTTGCTTTTTCCGGCTCTTTTCGACAATTTCCTCAAGCATATCGGTAGTAATGGACTTGGGACGTTCGATCGGATACATGAGAGCACGATCCCAGATCACATTAGCACCGATACCCAATGAACGGCCGATACCAAAAAGTACAGTATAAAAATCAAATTCCGTGATTCCATAATGCCATTGAAGCAGACCGGAATGAGCATCGACATTGGGCCAGGGATTCTTTGCCTTTCCATGTTCCATTAATATGGGTGGAACAACTTTATATAAAAAGTCGATATATTTAAATAATGGATCGTCAGGAAAATGCTTTAAGCTGAAATCGCGTTGCAGTAAAAAACGCGGGTCGATTTTTCTGAGGACTGCATGACCATATCCCGGCATGACACGTCCTGAATTCAGCAGATCCCAGACGAATTGTTTCATTTCATCTTCTGATGGGAAATGATCATTCATTTTATCTTTAATATCCAGAAGAAAACGCAATACTTCCTGATTTGCCAGCCCATGCAACGGCCCTGCCAGCCCATTGATCATAGCAGGAATTGCCAGGTATAAATCAGAAAGTGCACTGGCAACCAGATGACCTGTATGAGCGCTGACATTACCGCTTTCATGATCGCTGTGAAGGATGAAGTTGAGCCGTGAAACGTCATCGTATGGCTTCTTAATGCCCATCATGTGGGCAAAATTGCCACCAAAATCAAGGTTAGGATTGGATTGAATTAATTCCTCGCATTCCGCCAAGAATTTGTCCGATTGTAACTTTATCCACTTCCACATCGCCGTATTCTTCCATCAGTTTGGAGATGCGTGGTCTCCACTCATATATTTTCTGCCGAAGCCTTTCCTTTAGAATTGACATAAGATAAAGATTTGATAATTAATAATTAATGATTTCACAGTAGGATTTCACATGTTTTCAATGATTGCCGAACCAAATTCAGAACATTTTAAAAGAGTGGCATCATTCATAAGCCGGTGATAATCATACGTCACCTTTTTTTGAGAGATAGTTTTTACCAATCCTTTCCAAATCAGTTCATCAGCTTCATGCCATCCCATGTATTTGAACATCATACCACCGGATAATATGACAGAACCGGGATTGACTTTATCCAGGTTGGCATATTTGGGTGCTGTTCCGTGCGTGGCTTCAAAGATAGCATGTCCGGTTTCATAGTTTATATTGGCTCCCGGGGCAATACCGATTCCGCCTATCTGTGCAGCCAGCGCATCCGATAAATAATCACCATTGAGGTTCATGGTGGCGATAACGTCAAACTCTTTTGCTCTGGTGAGAACCTGTTGTAATGTAATGTCCGCAATGGTATCTTTTATCAGCAACATATTTCTCCAGCCGCCATTTCCATGAGTTGGTAAGAGTTTGAGAGCAGCTGCGATTTCATCCCTTATTTCCTTCTGTTGCTCATCGGTCATCATATCATACCCCGGGTCGATTTTTCTGGCATTTTCTTCTGATGTTATTTCTGGATATGCATCTTTATTGCCTATTATCCAGCTTTCCCTCTCTGTTACGATTTCATTTCTGAATTCAGCTTTGGCAAGCTCGTAACCCCAGTTTTTAAAGGCTCCTTCAGTGAATTTCATGATATTGCCTTTGTGTACAAGTGATAATGACCGCCGCTTTTCATTCAGGGAAAAAATGATGGCAGCTCTGACCAGCCGGTCTGTACCTTCACGAGAAATGGATTTGATACCTATTCCGGATGTCTCAGGAAACCGTATTTTATTTATTCCCATTTCATGGATTATAAAATCAATCACTTTTTTAACTTCGGCCGTGCCGGCTTGCCATTCGATACCTGAATAAATATCTTCGGTGTTTTCACGGAAAATAACCATATCCACATATTCCGGGTGATATACCGGTGAGGGTACTCCTGGAATATATTTCACAGGCCGTAGGCATGTATACAGATCAAGTTCCTGACGCAGAGCGACATTTAACGAACGTATGCCTCCGCCGACAGGCGTTGTCAATGGCCCTTTTATTCCGACCAGATATTTCCTGAATGTATCAAGTGTTTCAATCGGTAACCATTCACCCGTCCTGTTAAAGGAATTCTCTCCGGTAAAAACCTCTTTCCATACAATCTGCCGTTTCCTTTTATATGCTTTTTCAACAGCCGCATCGAAAACCCGTTGTGATGCAACCCAGATATCAGCTCCCGTCCCGTCGCCTTTTATAAAAGGTATGATGGGCGTATCAGGCACCATCAGCTTTCCACCTTTTAGAATGATTTTTTTACCTTTTATCATATAATTATTCAAAGCAGAGATATTTGAATCATATTATTCGTAAACCTGATATTCTGTTGACATTCTGCTCCTGTCTTGTTTCACAAAAACATATCTTTCCTGAATAACACGACAAATATAAAATTGTTTTAACTATTAATATATTTATCTTTCTAGATTTGTTAAGCAATTGTACTTTAAAGTATTAAAATAGTATTAAGGCAGCAATGTTCATATAGGTGGTCTGACTTGTGGCCCTGGGATGCAGCCTTCCAGTTTCAGATTATAGACTGTATAATTCACTTTTAATATTTTAGATTCTGGAAGTAATATTTTTTATAGTTTTGTTGAACTTTTGAAAAAAGATTTTAAGCATCCCAATCAGCAGTCATTAAGCAGAAATCATGAACATTAATAAGATCGTTCCTAACACTTGCCACATTTGGATCCTGTTTATTCTGATATTTTCGATAAACCATTCATTGGCCCAGAACGCTACAATCCGGGGATTTATTTATGAAAAAGAAACAGGAGAGCCTATCATCTTTACGAATGTTTATCTATACCGTACCTCATTGGGAGCCGCAACTGATGTGAATGGATTTTTTGCCATAGCACAAGTTCCGCCCGGAGATTATCTGCTGATGGTCACTTATCTTGGTTACGATACATTGAGTATGCCGCTGACTGTCAACGCAAATGATGTGATCACAAAAAAGCTTTATCTCTCTCAATCCTCTGTTCTCTTGAAAGAAGTCAATATATCCGGCACCAGGGAAGAAGCCAGGATGGAAACAAGAACGTCAGTGATCAAGATAACTCCAAAGCAAATCCAGCAGATACCTTCAATTGGCGGCCAGCCTGACCTGGCCCAATATCTTCAGGTACTGCCGGGTGTGATTTTTACAGGCGATCAGGGAGGACAGCTGTACATCAGGGGAGGTTCCCCAGTTCAGAATAAAGTGTTACTGGATGGTATGACGATTTACAATCCATTTCATTCAATCGGGCTTTTTTCAGTATTTGACACAGAGATCATCCGTAATGTCGAGATTTATACAGGGGGATTCGGAGCGGAATTTGGTGGCAGGATTTCATCGGTGATGAATATTACGACGCGCGATGGAAATAAAAGACGTCTCTCAGGAAGAGCCGGTATTAGTACATTTGGAGCAGAACTTCAACTCGAAGGACCACTTAAGAAAGAAAACGATACGGGTGGAGGTACCTCTTCATTCATTCTGTCAGCTAAAAACTCATACCTGGAACAAAGCTCCAAGGCCTTATATCAATATATTGATACTGCCGGGCTTCCTTTCAATTATATGGACCTTTATGGAAAATTGTCCCTTAACGGCTCCAACGGCAGCAAAGCCAACTTCTATGGATTCTATTACAGTGATGTAGTAAATAACTACCGGGCCTTATCTGATTTTAACTGGAATTCTGTCGGTGGTGGTGTTAATTTCGTGGTCATACCAGGAAAGTCACCTGCACTCATGGAAGGTCATATTGATTATTCAAATTATAAGATCACCCTTGATGAAGTATCTACACCCACCCGTTCCAGCCAGATCAACGGCTTTGATGTCGGGCTTGATTTCACCTATTTTCTTGGTAAAGATGTCGTTAAATATGGCGTCGAACTACTTGGTTATGAAACCTCATTCGACTATACCAATTCCCTTAACCGGAAAATAGAACAAAAAGAGAATACAACGGAGCTCGGCGGATATGTAAAATATAAAATGGTCAAAGGAAAATTCCTCATCGAGCCCAGCTTCAGATTACAATGGTATGCCTCTCTGGGAAATATTTCGCCGGAACCCCGTCTGGCATTAAAATATAATGCCACTGATAAATTACGTTTCAAACTTGCCGGCGGACTTTATTCGCAGAACCTCATCAGTGCCCGTTCCGACCGCGATGTAGTGAACCTTTTTTATGGTTTTGTTTCCGGACCGGATAACCTCCAGGAAGAATTCGACGGGAAAAAAGTGAAACATAAGCTTCAAAAAGCTGAACATATCATTCTGGGTCTTGAATATGACCTCATGGAATACGCCACTTTTAATCTTGAAGGATATTATAAAAATTTTTCCCAGCTCACCAATATCAACCGCAATAAAATATATGATGATAACGGAGAAAATCAGGATAAACCCTATTATCTCAGAAAAGACTTCATTATTGAAAACGGACATGCTGAGGGTGTGGAGATCTCTTTCAAGTACGACAGGAACTATCTTTATTTTTGGGCTGCATACTCCCTGGCATGGGTAAAGATGTATGATGGGCAAATTGAATATTACCCTCATTATGACAGAAGGCATAATGTAAATCTTGTTGCCAGCTATACATTTGGTTCATCCGGTGACTGGGAGGCGAATGCGCGATGGAATTTCGGCTCTGGATTCCCGTTTACTAGAACACAGGGCTTTTATGAAAAACTTACTTTCCAGGATGGAATTAACACCGATTACACTACCGAAAACGGTGAACTTGGTATCCAGTACGACGATGTCAACGGTGGCCGGCTGCCTTACTATCATCGCTTGGATATCAGCCTTTTACGACGTTTTCATTTCGGGAGATATGCCAGATTGGAAGCGACAGTGGGTGTTACCAATCTGTATAACAGGAACAATGTATTCTATATTGACCGCATTACCGGGGAACGGGTAGACCAACTTCCATTTATGCCCAGTGCCGGCATGCGATTCTTCTTTTAAAGAAATCACATTCTGAAGGGCTGTTGTCTCTTATTCTCTGCTTTTCGTATCCATCCAGATAGTGACCGGGCCATCATTCACCAGATGTACTTTCATATAGGCACCGAATATACCAGTTTGTACCTGTGAACCCAGAAGTTCCTCAATACGTTGTTTGACTTTTTCATACAGAGGTATGGCGATTTCCGGCTTAGCCGAGCGAATATACGAAGGCCTGTTACCTTTTTTCGTGCTGGCATGGAGAGTGAATTGGCTCACGAGTAAAATATCCCCCCCTGTTTCCGTTATCGGGATATTCATTACTCCCTGATGATCAGCAAATATCCTCAGCCGGACGATTTTACCCGCAAGCCATTCGATATCCTCTTCATTATCTGACTCCTCAATACCGAGTAAAACCAGCAGACCATTGCTAATCCTGCCTGTTACTTCGCCATTTACCTCGACATGGGCCTCAGTGACTCGTTGAATTACAGCGCGCATAATATCTGAATTTAGGAAAAATCTGTATCGGTTTCATCCCATTCATCATTCAGGATGCTTAGGTAGCTTTTATAACGTGCAGGATCTATTGTACCCTCCTTCAATGCTTTGATGACCGCGCATTTGGGTTCATGGACATGTGTGCAGTTATGAAACTGACAGCCATGCATTAACGCACGCATTTCAGGGAACCTTTCTGCCACTTCCACTTTTCTGAAATCAATAAGTCCAAACTCTTTGATACCAGGAGTATCTATGATGAAGCCACCTGCCGACAATTCATACATCTCTGCAAAGGTTGTTGTGTGCATTCCTTTATGATGATACGATGAGATTTCTCTGGTCTTAAGGTCAAGGGCCGGTTCTATGGCATTTATCAGAGCCGTTTTCCCGACTCCGGAGTGGCCTGCAAATAAGCTTGACCGGTCCTTCATCGAAGTGACCAGTGGTATGATGCCATCACCATGTAATGCCGACACTTCATAAACACCATAACCAACCGATGAATAGATATGCTTCAAATAGTTATGAATCGTCCACAGTTTATCATCATACAGATCAATCTTATTAAATACAATACTGGCAGGAATATGATACGCCTCAGCTGTGACTAAAAATCGGTCAATAAATCCGGTGGATGTCCTGGGCATCGCCAGGGTGGCGATCAGAAATGCCTGATCTATATTCGAAGCAATGATATGGGATACTTTGGAAAGTTTTTTGGATTTGCGGATGATATAATTTTGCCGTTCATATATCCCGCTAATCATTCCGATGCTTTCTCCCGGAGAGTATTCATACTCAACCCTGTCGCCAACTGAAATAGGATTGGTTGTTTTAATATCCCTGATTCTGAATTGCCCTTTTAATCTACAATTAATGCGCGTTCCATCCTCCTGACGGATGGCATACCAGCTGCCTGTAGATTTAATGACAATGCCTTTCAATCGCGATACAGGTTTTTTGAGGATGTAAATATACGAACAAAAGTCTACACACTCTGGCGGATGATTTAGCGTAAACGGAACATTTTCCCCGGCAGACATTTGACGATTCCTTTAAATTCCAAATCCAGCAAGACAGCCGAAACTTTACTCATTGTCAGCTCTGTACTGATACATAAAATGTCAATGCTGGATTCTCCATTGATCTCAAGCATTTTGACAATTTTCTCCTCATCTTTCGAGAGTTCTTGAAATAGCAAAGGTTGTAAGAGTTTTTTGCTTTTATCTTGATCCTGCCATCCCATAATATAAATGATATCGGCAGCCGATTGAATCAGGGCAGCCTGATTTGTTTTAATGAGATGGTTGCACCCTTCCGACAAAGGGTCATGGATTCTGCCAGGTACAGCAAACACATCACGGTTGTATGAATTGGCAATACCAGCTGTAATGAGAGCTCCTCCTTTCTTACCTGCTTCAATTACAACGACTGCATCAGACAATCCTGCAATGATGCGGTTACGTTTAGGGAAATTTTCACGGTCCGGTTGAGTTTCACTCATAAACTCAGTGAGTAATCCTCCCTGGTCAAGCATGCGTTCGGCAAGCGACCTGTTTATCGCCGGATAAATAATATCCAATCCGTGAGCCAGAATACCAACAGTCATCAATCCATTATCCAGAGCTGATTTATGCGAACAGGAATCTATTCCATAAGCCAATCCGCTGATAATTAAAGTCTTGTATCCTGACAGATCCATGACTATGCTCTGGCAACAGTCTTTTCCATATGTTGTCGCCGTGCGGGTGCCCACAATACTGACAATCCGGCTGGCATTAAGATCGGCAGTCCCTTTATAGAATAACATCACCGGGCTGTCAATACAATGTTTAAGGCGATCGGGATAAGCCTTGTCAAGATAAAAAATGGGAATTATCCCATATTTTTCAAGAAACTTGATTTCCTTTTCAGCCCTGTGCATTAATATGGCAACGTTTTTTGACGACAGTACATTTACTGTTGAGTCACCAATGCCAGGGATCTTTAAAAGTTGTCGTCTGTTTTCCCTGAAAACAGCCTCAACGCTTCCACAGTAAGCCACCAGCTTCTTCCCGTTGATAGAGCCGATTCCCGGAATCAATGTTAACGCTATCTGATACAATAAGAGCTGCATTGGATGCGATGAATTATAACTGCTTAGTAATTAATGACTTCAACATGATCTCAGACTGTACTCGAAATCATACTAATTGTTTATCGAAAAAGTCCTGAAACGTACCACTGGTATTCAGGAAAATTTTTAGTTTACTCTGGTGAATTTTATAATTTTGACGAAAATTAACCATTAGACATGCTGATTAACTTCATTCACTGGAACGTAAATCCCGAGATTGCCCATGTTTTTGGCCTGTCGATAAGATGGTATGGTGTCCTTTTTGCACTTTCTTTCTTTTTGGGGTATTTTATCATGATAGGCATATTTAAGAAAGAAAATATCCCGCTGAAAGAGCTCGACCGGCTGACGACTTATATGATTGTCGGAACAGTTGTTGGAGCAAGGCTTGGGCATTGTTTTTTTTACGAACCCTCCTATTATCTCAGTCATCCTCTTGATGTATTTAAAGTCTGGGAAGGAGGTTTAGCCAGCCATGGCGCTGCCATTGGTATTCTGATTGCTCTTTATCTTTTTTCAAGAAAAAGTCAGAAACCCTACCTTTGGGTTGTGGACCGGATAGTCATTGTAGTGGCTCTTTCAGGTTTTTTGATCAGGACAGGAAATCTCATGAATTCGGAAAATCTCGGCAGACCCACAGATCTGCCCTGGGCATTCATTTTTTCCAGAACCAGCGATATTCCGCGACATCCCACCCAAATCTATGAAGGAATATCCTATTTATTGATTTTTGTCTTTCTTTTAAAATATTATTACCTGAAGGGAGGACAACCACGGCAGGGATTTCTGTTTGGCATGTTCCTTCTACTCATTTTCGGAGTAAGATTTTTTATAGAATTCCTCAAAGAACCCCAGGTGGATTTCGAAAGAAACCTGGCGCTTGATATCGGTCAACTACTGAGTATACCATTTGTAATAGCCGGACTATGTCTGTTGCTATATCCCCAATGGATCAGGAAATCAAAAACAGAGGGCTGATTATTTGACCAGTTTCATTTGATAATCTATGACTCCCTTGATTTTATCAGTCAGCTCTTTTTGTTCGTATTGTTCGCAAATCTGCGCCAACCTGTTCAGAATAGTGAATGCCTGCCGGGTTTCCTCCTCGTAATATTTAGCAAATGAACCTTCCTGAGAATTATAATAGATGATATCTTCTTCATAGTTCTTTACCAGTTGTTCAACGAGTGCATTACCTTTCAGAGGCTGTTTGGCCCTGTAATATACGTCGACGAAGGGCAACATATAAACATCAAATTTTATCTTATTATCCGGAAATACTTCAAGGCAAACATCTGCTGCCCTAACAGCTGAATCTGGCTTATTTATTTCCATGAGAGCCTGTGCTAACCGCATAAAATTTTGCTTGGGTATCATGGAATTACGGTAACTCTCCCTGTCGACATATACCCTCGGAGAATTCAGGTTCCCCCATTTACATTTATTTATAAGGATATCATAGGTTTCTTCGGTTGATATCCCACCTAAACCCTGAATATAATCAAATGCTTTGACAGGCATGAACTTGTAAACAAATCCTTCAAGGTGGAAATATGGTTCCACATTAAAGATATGGCCTACGCTGGATGGATTGGCAAAATAGACCGGCCGTTCCCAGTTATTGGTAGCCAGAAAATCAAGGAGCATCAGGTCATTTTTATACAGATAATTGGTTTTGATGTCCCATTCAACAACCGAATCAATCCTGCCGGCCAGATAACGGGGAACTATGCCATTCGTTACAGCCTTTCCCGGATCAACGGTAAGCCTGACCTTTTTAGTAGGAAAGTATTTTATCCATTGTCCATTCTGCAACATAACCTTGGTACTCTGGTTTTCACTGGCAAGGAAGTCAACAAGGAGCTTTAACTCAACGCGTCCCTTGATGCTCTTTTCCTCAAAATAAGGTATGATCTGGTTAATTCCCTTGTTGTACTGATCTTGTGTCAAAGTGAATTTGAGCGGTTCTGAATCATAGACTTTATTAGCCATCTGATGAATATACCAGTCCCCTGAGGCCAGCATGAAATTGACGACCCTGACATCAGTTCTCACACCTTCTACCTCCTGAGCGTACCATAAAGGAAAGGTGTCGTTATCGCCGTTGGTTATCAGTATCGCATTGGGGGCACAGGAGTTGAGATAATTTTTCGCATAATCAAAAGCCGCATATTTGCCTGACCGGTTATGGTCATCCCATCCCTGGTTCGCCATAATGCCAGGTACCAATATTAAACACAGGATAGTGACGATGATGGCCGAGATATTCCGTTTTAACACTCTGCTAAGTAATTCAACAAGAGGAATGATTCCCAAACCGATCCAGATGGCGAACGCATAAAAAGAGCCGGCATAGGAGTAATCCCGCTCACGTGGCTGGTAAGGCGTCTGGTTCAGGTACACTAAAATGGCAAGACCGGTCATAAAGAATAAAAGGGCCACAATAAGAGTGTCCTTGTAATTTTTATTCAGATGATAAAACAATCCAATCAATCCGAGTATCAGCGGTAAAAAAAAGAATGTATTCCTTGCAGGACTTTGTCTAGAAGAAGGCAGGTAATCCTGGTTGCCCAGTCTATTATTATCAATAAATTTGATGCCACTGAGCCAATTCCCGTTTTCAATGCCGCCATGCCCTTCAATATCATTTTGCCTTCCGACAAAATTCCACATAAAATACCGCCAGTACATATGTCCCACCTGATACCGGAAGAAAAACCTTAAGTTTTCGCTGAATGTTGGTTTTTGGATCACTTCTGCTTTGCCATCTCGTCCTGTATACGACACAGGGATACCTTTGACCTTCCCCCATTCTTTATATGCGGTGATATGGCTGTCTTTCTGGTTGCTCCACATCCTGGGGAAAAAGGTCATAAAACGTGAATCATAATTGGGTATCGAAGATTTCCTGTCATCAGTGATGATGTACTCACCTTTCTGCGCATCCTTAACATAAACAGGGCTTCCGTCTTTATAAGGATTTTCAGCATCCAGCGGCGTATTATAATACTGGCCATAAAATATGGGCCACGATCCATATTGCTCCCTGTTGAGATAGGATAAAAGGCTGATGGCATCTTTGGGCGCGTTCTCATTTATCGGTGTATTGGCATTGGCCCTTATGATGATCAATATGAATGAAGAATAACCGATCAAAATAAAGGTGAAGCAGAGTATCACCGTATTCAGCAGAGCTTTCTTATTACGGTAAAAATAAAAAATACTGGTGATGGCGCCAACCAGGATTAACCGGAAAATAAAATTCCCGACAGATGTGCTGGCAACCAGCATCAGAATCACAAAGACTATAGATAAAACGATCAGTGATGTTCGTAATGGTGAAGACTGTTCATGCCTTGTCGTGTATAAAATACCGCAAATGATGAGCCCGGCGGTGACAAGGACAAAGAAAATAGTTCCGGAATTGAACGGAAGCCCAATGGTATTAACAAATAGTAGTTCCGTTTTTGCAAATAAATTCACTATTTCAGGAATGATGACATACATCGCAAAAGCAAGAAGGAGGAGAGATATGACCAATGTTTTTATCATACCTTTAGCCGTTGGCGTGTATTTCTTAAAATAAAACACAAAAGCAATAGCCGGTATAGCCAAAAGGTTCAGTAAATGGACACCAATGGAGAGGCCAATAAGATAAGCGATGAATATGATCCATCGGTCAGCATGTTTGCTATCAGCAACGCTTTCCCATTTCAGAATCGCCCAAAAGACAATGGCCGTATAAAATGATGAACTGGCATAAACTTCACCTTCAACAGCCGAGAACCAGAACGAATCAGTAAAAGTATAAGCCAGCGCACCGATGAGGCCACAACCCAGGACAGTATATATTTTGCCATCAGTATACTCGTTGTCAGTAATAACCAGTTTTTTCGCCAGATGAGTAATACTCCAGAAAAGAAAGAGTATAGTAAAGCTGCTGGCTAATGCCGACATGAGGTTGACCATCAGCGCAACTTTTGATGTATCGCCAAAGGCAAACAGCGAAAAAAACCGGCCTAACATCTGAAACATTGGTGCTCCTGGAGGATGACCGACCTGTAACTTAAAAGCTGTTGCAATATACTCCCCGCAATCCCACCAACTTGCTGTTGGCTCGACTGTAGAAATATAAACGAAACTGGCGATGATAAATACTATCCATCCAGTGATGTTATTCAGCAGTTTGTATCTTTTCATTAATCGGTATTTTAATGATTTTACAATTTTGTGTAGCGAAGTTATAAATTTTACTCAAGACGACACGAATGTAAATATATTTTAGATGTGTTAAAGAGCTGTCACATCGGCTTTCAAATCAAAATTATTCTTTTTATTATAGAAATTGGAAATATTTGTATCTTTGCATCCCTTTTTAAGGGAATACCTTGTCCGATGGTGTAACTGGCAACACGTCTGATTTTGGTTCAGAAGACTCCAGGTTCGACCCCTGGTCGGACAACAGAAATATAGAATGGTGGTGAGGGGACTATGTCCCCTGTTTTGTTAGATATACATCACGAATCACATTAATAATGATCGAAAAGGAAAAAATAATACATCTTGTGGAACAATCGCTCGAGCAAAGTGATAAGTTTATGGTTGACATCCGCATAAAACCGGACAACAGAATCTATATTTACATCGACAGTGACAGTAGCATCACAGTGGATGACTGTATCATGACAAGCAAGTATGTCGAAAAACATCTTGACCGCGATGAGGAGGATTTTGAACTGATTGTTTCATCTGCCGGCATTGATCAGCCATATAAAAACCTGCGTCAATATAAAAAAAATATCGGTCGTCCGGTCAGTGTGACCCTTATGGATGGCGTAAAACTGACAGGCCTGTTGCTTGAAGCAAACCATCAATATATTGTCATCAAACCGGAAACAGTCAAAAAAACAAAAAAGAAATCCGAAGAAAGTGTCCACCACATACCCTTTGATCAGATAAAGGAAACTAAAGGCATTGTAACATTTAAAAATAACAGACTTTAAAATCAGGATTTATGGAACATATGAATTTAGTCGAAACCTTCTCAGAATTTAAAGAATTTAAGAATATCGACCGTGAAACCATGATGCGTATTCTGGAAGATGTCTTCAAACACATGCTGATAAAAAAATATGGTTCCGAAGATAATTTCGATATCATTGTCAACATTGACAAAGGTGACCTGGAAATATGGAGAAACAGGGAAATCGTTGAAGATGGGGAAGTTGAAGATGACAATACACAGATAGCATACTCTGCGGCAGTTAAAATTGAACCTGATTTTGAGGTCGGCGAGGAAGTCTCGGAGGAAATAAAATTAGAAGATTTCGGTCGCCGGGAAATACTTTCGATCAGGCAAAACCTTATCTCCAAAATACAGGAATACGAGAAGGATAATATTTATAAAAAGTACAGTGAGAAAATCGGGGAGATTATCACTGGTGAAGTTTACCAGATGTGGAAAAAAGAAATACTGGTTCTGGATGATGAATCCATAGAACTTATCCTGCCCAAATCAGAACAGATCCCTTCGGATCATTACCGTAAGGGTGACACAATACGTGCCGTTGTTTTAAAGGTGGAAATGCGAAATAATACCCCTTATATTATCTTATCAAGGACGTCACCTGTTTTTCTTGAACGCTTGTTTGAAGCCGAAGTACCGGAGGTTTACGATGGTTTGATTACCATAAAAAAAATCGTCAGGGTCCCTGGGGAACGGGCTAAAATCGCCGTTGAATCCTATGACGACAGAATTGATCCTGTCGGCGCCTGTGTTGGCATGAAAGGATCACGTATTCACGGTATTGTGCGTGAACTTAAAAATGAAAATATCGATGTGATCAATTTCACGAATAATCCCACATTATTCATTACCAGAGCTTTAAGCCCGGCTAAAATATCTTCAATACATATTGATGATAAAAATAAACGGGCTGAAGTGTATATGAAACCCGACCAGGTGTCGCTGGCAATAGGTAAAGGCGGATTCAACATTAAGCTGGCAGGTAAACTCACAGGCTATGAAATAGATGTCTACCGCGATACGGATGTTGATTATGAAGATGTTGACCTTCAGGAGTTTTCTGATGAAATTGATCAGTGGATCATCGATGAACTTAAGAATATCGGCTGTGATACAGCTAAAAGTGCGATGGAACTGAGTATCGATGAACTGGTGAAGCGAACCGACCTGGAAGAAGAAACTATTAAAGAAGTGCTTAAAATATTGAAAGCCGAATTTGAATAAACCAACAATGAGCTGCTGTTAGTAGTTAAGGACTACTGAAATAAATAAATTTTGTTACTTTTGCGACATTAATTAAAGGAGGATTTTTATAGATAAGATGGGAGATGATAGTAAATCAATACGGCTCAGTAAAGCCGCAAAGGAGTTTAATGTTGGCAGTACCACCATTGTTGAATTCCTTCATAAGAAAGGTCATAACATCGATGGGGGCCCCAATACCAAGTTGTCCCCTGAAATGTATAACCTGCTGATGGCTGAATTCCAGTCTGAAAAATATGTTAAGGAAGAAGCCAGTAAAATAGGATTGAACTATACCGACCATCTGACCCTCTCTATTGAAGACCAACGGATTATTGACGAGGAAACTGAAGGTACCGGAGAGCAGAAAGACCTGTTTATCAAAAGTCTTTCATTTGATTATGAAGACATTGGCATTAAAACCACGACAACAAAAACACCGGAAGTCCCCGACCGGAGAATCTCAAAAGAACCTCCTGCCGAAAAAGCCAAAAAAGAAGAAAAAATAGTTAAAGAGGGAGAACCTGCCCGCAAGAAGCCAGACGACAAGTCGGATTTGCAACCAAAGGGAAAAACTGCTGTCCTCACTCCTGAACAACTTTTAGAAATTAAGGAGGACAAAGAAAAGAAAACCAAAGGTGCTGTCACGGAGAAAGAAGCCCTTAAGGACGACACATTATTAGGTGAAGAAAAACCAGCAGCAGAAGCCACCCGGCTTGTCGACTCAGAAATCAAAATCCTCGGAAAAATAGATCTGAGCACGATCGCCAAACCATCCAAAAAAGGCAAGGCTAAATCCATCACTGATGAACCTGCCTTACAGGATGTATCCTCGGATAAACCAGACATTACTATTAATGGAGAAGTCTCTGAAATCTCCGTTAAAGAAAAACCTGAAACAACAACAGTAACTCCTGAGGAAACAAAAGAAATCACCGATACAACAGTGCGTCCGGAGACTGAGGAAAAAACTGATACAGAAAAGAAACCTGAGGATACAGTCATCAGGGCCAGGGCAGAACGGTTGACCGGACCTACCATACTCGGCACAATGGCTCTTCCCGAGATAAAAAAACCTGATAAAAAGAAACCTGTTGCGTCATCTTCCGATGAACAGTTAAAAGATAAAAAGAAAAAACGTAAGCGTATTAGAAAACACGAAGGAGAGCAGGTTTCCGCAACTGGTAAAAAAGCTGAACCATTACCCAAACAGAAATTTAAAGACAGACGACCTTATAGGGATCACCTCAAACCTGAAGTTTCGGAAGAAGAAATTGAAAAGCAGATCAAAGAAACTCTCCAGCGCCTGAGTTCGACAGGAAAATCCAAGGCTGCGAAATACCGCCGGCTGAAGCGTGAAACATTTTCAAAACTCCGACAGGAGGAGCTGGATAAAGCTGAATTGGAAAAAAAATTCATTAAGGTCACTGAGTTTGTTACAGCTAATGAGCTGGCTACAATGATGAATGTGCCGGTTACAACAATTATCTCCACCTGCATGTCGCTGGGATTGTTTGTTGCCATTAACCAGCGTCTGGATGCAGAAACATTAACGTTGGTTGCCGAAGAGTTTGGTTTTAAGGTCGAATTCGTCAGCATTGAAGTGCAGGAAGCCATTAACCAATTCGATGAAGTAGACCATCCGGAAGATTTAACCTGGCGTCCACCTATTGTCACGGTCATGGGTCACGTAGACCATGGGAAGACATCCCTGCTGGATTACATCCGTCATACGAATGTCATTGCAGGGGAGTCGGGAGGGATAACCCAGCACATCGGTGCATATGAGGTTTTCCTGGAAAACGGTAAATCAATCACTTTCCTTGATACTCCGGGCCACGAAGCCTTCACTGCTATGCGGGCCAGGGGTGCAAAAGTGACCGACATCGTCATCGTTGTCGTCTCTGCCGATGATAATGTGATGCCCCAGACTATTGAGGCTATAAACCATGCCCAAGCTGCCGGCGTTCCCTTGGTTTTTGCTATCAATAAGATTGATAAACCCAACACCAACCCTGAAAAAATCAAGGAACAATTATCGAAATTGAATATCCTTGTCGAGGATTGGGGTGGAAAATACCAATGCCAGGAGATATCAGCAAAAAAAGGTACCGGAGTTAATGAGCTGCTCGACAAGGTTCTATTGGAGGCCGAAATGCTTGAACTCAAAGCCAATCCGGAAAAGCCGGCCAGAGGAACAGTCATCGAATCGTCACTGGATAAAGGCCGCGGATACGTAGCCAAACTTCTTGTCCAGGATGGCACCATCAACATAAGCGATATTGTACTGGCAGGTGCTACCTTTGGTAAGGCAAAAGCTATGTACAATGAAAGAAAAATTCCTATAAAAGAGGCAGGGCCCTCAGTACCTATTCTCCTTCTGGGTTTGAATGGTGCACCACAGGCCGGTGACCAGTTCAATGTCATGAAGGATGAACATGAAGCCAAATCTATTGCGAATAAAAGGTTACAACTGCAGCGCGAACAGGGCCTCAGGACTCAAAAGCATATTACTCTGGATGAAATCGGGCGACGTATTGCTATCGGTGACTTCAAAGAACTGAATATCATCGTAAAAGGTGATGTTGATGGCTCTGTGGAGGCCTTGTCCGACTCATTACTGAAGCTGAGCACCGAACAGGTTCAGGTCAATGTTATACACAAATCTGTCGGGCCCGTCACTGAATCAGATGTCTTGTTAGCTTCAGCGTCAGATGCCATCGTCATTGGATTTCAGGTGCGGCCGTCGGTTAGTGCCCGTAAACTGGCTGAACAGGAACAGATAGATATCCGGCTTTATTCAATTATTTATAATGCCATCAACGAAATTAAAGATGCCATCGAAGGCATGCTGTCACCTGAAATAGAAGAAAAAATCACCAGCAACATTGAAGTCAGAGAGGTCTTTAAGATCTCAAAAATCGGCACAGTGGCCGGGTGTATGATGTTGGACGGTAAGATCACCAGGCACACGAAAGTCCGTGTTATCCGCAACGGGATTGTAGTTTACACCGGTGTACTCGGGTCACTTAAACGGTTCAAGGATGACGTGAAAGAAGTTACCTCCGGCTATGAATGTGGATTGAATATTGAGAATTACAACGATATTAAAGTTGGCGATATCATTGAAGGATACGAAGAGATTGAAGTAAAAAGGAAATTATAAATGCTCCCCCGATATCAGCATCTGATCTCTCTCTGAACCTGTTGAGACCATAACAAACTTAATCCCCAGTGAGCTTTCAATATAACGTAGATATGTCATAAATTCTACTGGTACCTCCTTGAATTTTTCTATCCGGGAGATGTCAGTTTTCCAGCCGGCCAACTCGTCATACAAAGGGATAACCGGTTCATGTATCACGCAATAAGGAAAATGGTCGATTATTTGATCATTAATCTGGTAATGCTTACAGACCTTAATACATTCAAAACCATTGAGAACATCGGCTTTGGTCATGATAAGGTGGCTGACGCCATTCAGCATGACAGCGTACCGGACTGCCACCAGGTCAAGCCAGCCGCATCGCCTGGGCCGACCTGTGGTCGATCCATATTCATGACCTTTAACACGTAATAAATCACCCTGGTCATCCATAAGTTCTGTTGGAAATGGCCCGCTGCCCACGCGGGTCGTATAGGCTTTAATAATACCATACACCTTCCCGATCATCTGAGGTGCAACACCCAATCCCGAGCAGACACCTGAACAGATCGTGTTAGATGAAGTGACATATGGATAGGTTCCGAAATCAACATCCAGCATGGTCCCCTGCGCTCCTTCGGCAAGTACCGATTTATTTTCACCCAGGCACTTATTAATAAAAAACTCACTGTCAATCAAATGAAGGCCTCTCATCCTGTCAATGGCATCAAACCACCGCGCTTCATAGTCTCTGAAAGGTAATCCATCAATCGGAAGATCATCCGGGTTGCAATTAAACATCCGGGAGATACGCAAGTGTTCTTCCTTTAAGGCTATATATTGACTAGAAAATGATGGATGTATGATATCCCCTATCCTGATGCCATTTCTTGCAGCCTTATCCGTATATGTCGGTCCAATACCCTTCAGGGTGGATCCCACTTTTGCATCTCCCCTGGTACGCTCATAGATGCCATCCAGGACGCGGTGTGTCGGCAGGATTAGATGCGCTTTTTTCGAAATGAACAAATTTTTTGTGGCATCAACATCCTTCAGCTTAAGTTCAGTGATCTCCTTATTCAGAATAAAGGGATCCACAATCACCCCATTGCCGATAATATTGATTTTATCCTCATGAAAAATACCCGACGGAATCAGATGAAGGATATGGGTATCGCCCTTGATATTAATAGTATGACCGGCATTAGCCCCACCCTGAAACCGTGCAATGACATCATAGTGTGGCGCCAGTTTATCCACTATCTTTCCCTTGCCCTCATCCCCCCATTGTAGGCCCAGAATTACATCTACTTTCATGTGTTATCAATTTGTTTTTTAGATCACATGGAATATCCCTAAAATATCCACTGCGGCTCAAATGAAAATCGTTCTGGTGGATATTTCATAGTTTGAAATTGTTGATCGCTTTAAATGATTATTACTACCGGTTCCTTGACCTGCCGTAAAATGTCAGGGCATAATGTGAAATCTCCACATTCAGGAGCTTTTCAACCGAATCCCTGACTTCTTCTATCCGCGGATCATAAAACTCTTTGATCTTGCCGGTATCTTCATCAATAAAATGATCGTGAGCACCAAATTTATATGATTTTTCAAATTCAGCCGAATTGTTGCCAAACTGATGCTTGGTCACCAGCCTGCAATTCAATAAAAGCTCAATGGTATTGTATAGTGTTGCCCGGCTCACCCTGTATTTGTTGTTCTTCATCCTGATATAAAGAGTCTCAATGTCAAAGTGCCCGTCTGTCGAATAAATCTCCTTCAGAATAGTATATCGTTCAGGAGTTTTCCTGTGACCATGACTCTCAAGATAATCTGTAAAAATTTTCTTGATAGTGTCGAAATTGATAGTGTCGTTCTTAGTCATTCCAGAGATTTTCGCCTAAAGTACTAAATTTTTATTATAATTTAGTTTAAATAAAAATAAAATTTCCAAAAGCAATGGATAAGCTAAATGACTTTTTCATCCATGCGGTTAATACGGACGACTTTCTTCACCGAGTCGAGGTTTTTCAATTGCCTTATGAGATCATTAAGGTTCTGTGTATTGTGAACATAAAGCATAACTAATGCATTCCACATGCCTTCATGGGTTTCAAGGTGGAATGAACGGATGTTCAAATCAAGTTTTCCCGATATGATTTGTGTAATTTCATTGATCAGTCCCTTTCTGTCAAGGCCAATGATTTTTATGCCGGTCAGAAATCCGATAGATTCCTTACTGCGCCATTTCGCTTTAACAATTCTGTTACCATATTTAGTCATGAGAAGGATAGCTTCGCTGCAATTAGTCCGGTGTATCTCTATTTCATTTTTCTCTGAAGTCATGAATCCAACCACGTCATCGCCCGGGATAGGATCGCAACATTCAGCAATGCGATATGTGATGCTCTCCATATCTTCCTTCAGGACAAGTGACTCGGGTTTTTTACTGATCTGTTCGGCAATGGCCTCTGACAAGGATTTTGGTTCATTGGGTCTGGATTTGATGAAAGGCCGCGTGATAAGGCCCAGCAACCCGCCACGGTCATGCTCCTGGCAGCAGTTTTTGAGCTCTTTAAGGCCTATCTCATTATTGGCGACTTTATAAAAAAGATCAATGGCGCTATGTATATTAAAGAAGCCCTGGATTCTCGACAGGTTGGTATTTGTAAATTCGACATCCAGCTGTTCCAGGTACGATCTCAGCTTCACCTTGCCCTCGTCGATATATTTCTTTTTATCTTCTTTTATGGCTTCCTTTATGCGTGATCTGGCTTTGGCTGTCACCACAAAGTTAAGCCAGTCTTCCTTCGGTTTCTGCTTCCCGGAAGTGATGATTTCCACCTGATCGCCATTGCGCAGCACGTGGCTGAGGGCGACAAGCTTATGATTAACCTTGGCACCGATGCTTTGATCACCAAGATCGGTATGAATACCGTAAGCAAAATCAACGGCTGTGGAGCCGACAGGTAAGGATCTCAGTTCCCCTTTCGGAGTAAAGACATTAATCTCATCTGTGAAAAGATTCAGCTTGAATTCATCAAGAAAGTCGAGTGCATTGGATTCGGGTGTCATGAGTAATTCTGTGATCTTGTTCAGCCACTGGTCCACAGCGGTTACATTTGAATTGGCATTTTTATATTTCCAGTGAGCCGCATATCCCCTTTCTGCTATTTCATTCATTCTTTTCGTCCTGATCTGTACCTCTACCCACCGGCCGGTGTGGCTCATGACGGTAGTATGAAGCGATTCATATCCATTGGCTTTGGGTGTGGAAATCCAGTCACGTAAACGGTTGTGCAAGGGGCTGTATGATTCCGTCACAATCGTATATACACGCCAGCAGTCCACTTTCTCTGCTTCAAAAATGGCATCAATGATGATCCTCAAGGCAAAAATATCAAACACCTCTTCGAATGGGATCTCTTTTTCTTTCATTTTTTTCCAGATGGAAAAGATGGACTTC
This sequence comes from Bacteroidota bacterium, assembly GCA_026391695.1. Lineage (NCBI taxonomy): Bacteria > Pseudomonadati > Bacteroidota > Bacteroidota bacterium. The sequence continues at coordinate 34,518 of JAPLDP010000077.1, read as the reverse complement.
ACACGGCCTTCGATATCGAACTTAAAATCCTGGTGTGCCAGCTCTTTCCGGAGAGGTTGGATGAATTTCGCGATGAATTTATTTCTGTCCTTCTCCGATTCTTTTAATTTCCCGGATATCGTCCTGTAAATCTCCGGCTCGGTGTATTTCAGGGCAAGATCTTCCATTTCGCTCTTGATGGCATAAAGGCCCAGCCGATGGGCCAGGGGAGCAAAAAGAAATGCCGTTTCCGAAGCAATCTTCAGTTGTTTTTCACGCGGCAAGGCTTCCAGTGTCCGCATGTTATGGAGCCTGTCGGCCAGTTTGATCAATATAACCCTCACATCATCTGAAAGAGTCAATAGTATCTTTTTAAAATATTCGGCTTGCCCTGAGGTCGTCGGAGAGTTAAAAATCCCTTTAATTTTAGTCAGACCGTCGATGATCCTGGATACTTTCTCACCGAATATCATTTCAATATCCGACAGGGTATAGTCAGTATCTTCGACCACATCATGCAACAGGGCGCAGACGATGGAAGTCTCGCCCAGGCCTATTTCAGCGGCGACAATTCTGGCTACTTCAAGTGGATGATAGATATAGGGCTCACCGGTTTTGCGGCGCATATCCTTATGAGCTTCAACGGCAAAGTCCAGTGCCTTGCGGATCATTGTCTTATCTTTTGTTCCGCTGGCCGGATGCCAGGCCCTCAGCAGGTTCCGATACCTCCTGATGATCTCATGTTTCTCCTTTTCTAAGTCAACCTGATACATAGTCGAATTTGTTGGCGCCCGTCGGGAAAACGAACAGGACATTGAGGCAGTCGCAAAAGTGTTGGAAAATTGTTTTTCTGACTTTGTGTTACTTTATGTATGCTTTGTGACTCTTTGTGGTACAATTAATTAGATTAACCTCAAAGAGACACAAAGGTAATCACCAAGGGACACTAAGGACTTTTGAGACAGCCTCTCTTACAAAATTAGCTGAAATTGAGATACCATGGTAAAATCAATGTTTATAAATATTGAACCCTTTCAGGGTTCTGTTCTGTGGTATATTGCTTGTGACCAAGCCTTTCTGGCTTGGTTATTCATGTTAAATCCTTTCAGGATTTTCAGGAAATTTTTCCTTTTTTATTTTGGTCAAATTTTTGCTGTAAAAAATGCTTAAGTTTGACATGGAATTTGGGAAGCGGGGGTGAACTTTTTATACTGTCTATCCGTTATTAAGCTGTGATGAGGCGATTTCTATCGGTAATACTATTTCTACTTTGCTCTGTATCTGTCGTAGCTACACATCAACGGTCGGGCGAGATCACATTCCGGCATATCAGCGGACTGACCTATGAGTTCAAGATACTCACCTATACCTTTGCTCCGAGCCCTGCCGACAGGCCTGAACTTGAGATCCTCTGGGGCGATGGCACATCAAGCATCCTGCCACGTACTGAAAAAGTAGACCTCGCTAATGACATCCGGCGCAATGTTTATGTCGGACAGCATACTTACAGCGGCTATTCTGCCTATGTCATATCTCTTGAAGATCCTAACCGGAACTATGGCATCATAAATATTCCCAATTCCGTCAATGTTCCGCTTTATATACAGACAACCCTTGTCATTAATCCCTTTCTTGGTCCAGACAACTCACCTGTCTTACTTAATCCGCCTTTGGATGATGGATGCACAGGTATACCTTACATCCATAATCCCGGTGCTTATGACATTGACGGTGATAGTATTTCTTACCGTTTCATTCCCTGCAGGGGCGCTGAGGGTGAAGTGATACCCGGTTTTGTGTATCCCAACGTCGCTGACCCTGATAATCCTCCCGGCGAACTTACCATTAATCCTTTGACAGGAGACATACTATGGGATCATCCGACCATGCAGGGCGAATTTAACCTGGCTATGCTTATTGAGGAATGGCGTCATGGCGTTCGCATCAGCGCCATCACCCGCGATATGCAAATCCACATCGCCGCATGCAACAATGATCCACCTGTCATTCAACCATTACAGGATACTTGTGTCACTGCCGGATCAACGATATCCTTCGATGTCATAGCTACCGATATCAACAACGATGTGATCACACTCACAGCTACAGGTGGTCCAATTGTCATGGAAAATAATCCTGCTGATTTTCCCCAACCTGTTGATTCCACAGGATATGTGAAGTCGACATTTACATGGCAAACCGCCTGTCTTCATGTCCAGAAACGACCCTACCAAGTGTTTTTCAAAGTTACTGATGATGGCCAGCCCGTAAAACTCATTGACATGAAAACAGTGAATATCCTCGTCAATGGGCCACCGCCTGAAAACCTCACAGCCACTCCTATTGGTAATTCTGTTCATCTGGCCTGGAACAAAAGTCCCTGTTCAAATGCTTCCGGTTACAGGGTGTACCGTCGTTTTGGATCGTTCACCGGAGAACTTGGTTACTGTGTGACAGGATTGCCCGAATTTACTGGCTACATACCCATTGCTGACCGCCTGTCTATTGATGATACGCTATTCACCGATGACAACAATGGCAACGGTCTCATTCATGGAATTCAGTATTGCTACCGGGTGGTGGCAGTTTTTCCGGATGAGGCAGAAAGCTATGCATCTGATGAAGCCTGCGCATCTCTGAAAAAGGATGTCCCTATCATTACCAATGTCAGCATTGAAACAACGGGTACAACCGACGGCAGCATTTATGTGGCATGGTCAAAACCCACAGAACTGGATGTTTTGCAGGCTCCTGGCCCTTACAAATACCTGATCTACCGTTCTGATGGATTCACTGGTGCTAATCTGATATTGATTGACTCCCTGTCCGACCTTAATGATACCATTTACCACGATTTGCCTGTCAACACAGCTGATTTTGCGTCAAGTTACCGGATCGAGCTGTATAATGACACACCCGGTAACCGGTTCCTGATTGGCTCAACGCAGATTGCTTCGTCGGTATACCTGAGTATCACCCCGACCGACAACAAACTTGAACTGGCATGGGAAGAAAACGTACCCTGGCACAATGATGTCAATATTATCTACCGTAAGAACCCTGCGACACAACTTTTTGACTCCATTGGATCCAGCGCGGTACCATTTTATAATGACAGCGGACTGATCAATAAGGTCAATTACTGTTATTATATAAAAACTGTTGGTGCTTATTCCGCGCCGGGGATCATTGATCCCATCATTAATTTTTCGCAAATATCCTGTGCCAGTCCGTTGGATAATGTTCCTCCATGCCCGCCGGAACTGACCGTTGAAACCGATTGTGAACAGGTGTTAAACAGGCTGATATGGACCAATCCGAATAATATTTGCTGCACAGATGTCGAAAAATACTTTATCTATTTTTCACCAACCATACAATCTGATATTATACTCCTGGATTCAACTTTGAGCGCTGATGACACGACTTTCCTGCATGCGAACCTGCTGGGTATTGCAGGGTGTTATGCAATAACAGCCATCGACACCACCGGTAATCAAAGCGATTACAGCAATCTGGTATGTGTGAGTATTCATGCCTGTCCGGTTTATGCCCTGCCAAATGTCTTTACGCCAAATGGGGACGGATATAACGATTATTTGGTCCCATTCCCCTATACTTCAGTGGAAAGCATCGACCTGAAAATTTTTAACCGCTGGGGTACAGTGGTTTATGAGACAACCAACCCGAAGATTGACTGGGATGGAAAGGATAAAAATACAAACCGTGAATGCAGCGATGGTCCTTATTTCTATACCTGCGATGTCTATGAATACACACTCAAGGGCTTAATGAAGAGAGCCTTGCAGGGTGTGGTTTACATTTTGAAATAAACCGCTATCCATCCTGCCAAATTCTGAGACTTCACAAGTCACAATAATGAAAGGCGCGTAACTATAGCTTTTCGATTAAATCGACCACCCTGCAGGAATAACCCCATTCATTGTCATACCAGGCCAGCACCTTTATGGTTTTCCCCATGACCATAGTGCTGAGTGCATCGAAGATGGAAGAATGCGTGTTATGGATAATATCGACTGAAACGATCGGATCTTCCGTATATTCGAGTATGCCATTCATGGGGCCTTCGGCTGCTTCTTTCATAGCCAAATTGACTTCTTCCTTTGTTGCTTCCACTTTCAGGTTGGCCACGAAGTCGACCACTGACCCTGTCGGAGTAGGAACGCGAATGGCCAACCCATCCAGTTTGCCTTTCAGCTCAGGGATGACCTTACCAACAGCTTTTGCAGCACCGGTGGTGGTCGGTATCTGCGATATGGCACATGACCTCGCCCTTCTCAGATCCGAATGAGGCGCATCAAGAATACGCTGATCATTAGTATAAGAATGAATGGTAGTCATGAATCCATTTTCGATGCCGAACCTGTCATTCAGAACTTTTGCAACAGGCGCCAGGCAATTGGTTGTGCAGGAAGCATTCGAAATGCACTGGTCGGTTTCTCTCAAATCCCTGTCGTTAACACCGATAACGATTGTGTTATCAATATCATCCTTTGCAGGAACTGTTAAAATGACCTTCTTTGCTCCATTTTTTAAGTGATCACCATAGCCGCCTTTAGCGCTTTCCTTGTTGCGGAATATACCCGTAGCTTCCACTACTACGTCTGGACTCTCCGGCCATGGGATATTGGCAGGACTCTTCTCAGCCGATACGGAGATCTTTTTCCCGTTGACAATGATATTCGTGTCATCAAATCCTATCGTGCCATTAAATTTTCCCTGGGTGGAGTCATACTTGAGCAAATGTGCGAGTGTTTTGGTATTAGTCAGGTCATTTATCCCGATAATTTCAATATTTTCCCTCTCAAGGGCGATCTTAAGAACATTGCGGCCTATCCTTCCAAAACCATTAATAGCAACTTTAATCTTAGCCATTATTGTAAATTTTAATTATTGAACACTATTAAAACTGACCCAGTCGTGAAGACCTGGTGAATCGGGTTTTTTTACGCGGTGCAAAATTATACTTTAAGAATTAAGATTGTTAATAAAATAACAAAAAAAATAAACTTTTGTTCAGATCTGTCACCGTATTCGTTACAGTGATGAAATTAGCCGTAAAATCTGGCTTTATTTCGGTGGTTTAGATTAATTTTGCATGCAAAGTTGCTGGTTCATGGCAGATAAGTTCATATCTAAAGCCCTGGAGGCTAACCTGGCTGAAACACGCTATAAAAATATTGTGATCCCGGAATCACATCAGTTTTTCATTACACTGTCTGAATCGTATTATGGCATTAGCAAACGGGCCAGCGAATGCCTGATTGAATATTCCCACCCCTTCTCAAACCGCAAATTTGTTGTTGAACAGCTCAGGGAGATTCTCCTCGGGGATTTCTGGTTTTATTTCGGAAATGAACAGGCCGAAAAAGCTTTTGATGTCATCCTGGATGTTCAGGATAAACTGTTACAGTGTGACCTGAAAAAAGAATTGCATCTGGAAATCATCCAGACGCTGATTGAATTCGTTGAATTGCTGAGCCGGCAAAGGAAAATCCTTCATCATACGATCTCCGAATGCCTTCATATATTTAAAAGGAATCTTGAATTGAGGAAAGAAAGTTTCATTGAGAGTTCAAGGTTTTTTATCAAGCACCTCACCGTCACGGTTCAGTTGCCATCCTTCTGTGATGAAGTCTTTCGGCTTACACAGGAAATCCTTTATAAAAACATCCTTTTCTGGGAACAAACATCCCAGATTAATGCATGGATGAACAGCAGAAAACAGATCCTCAGGAGAGATTATTCTGCAGAACTGGCAACAGTCGGTCAGCCCTATTTCGATGCTCTCAAGGCAAAAATTGAAACGATCACCGACTGGCAGGCACTGACCACAGAAATTCCTACTTATGATGCCATTGCCGACAACTATAGTCGATTTACGGATATTTTTGAATCGTTCATTGAAAAGTTCTACTATTCGTTCTATCTGCTCTATCTACCAGGTATGGCACAGGTAAAAGACCGGCTGATCTGGAACATCAATAAGCTGCTCCGCAATACCATCGATGAAATCGAGAAAGATGAGCTCAAAGATTTCACTGATAAAATCTTCGAACTGTCTGAACAATTGCGCAAGAATCATATGTCCTCGGTATTGGATTGCCTGCTGACACTGGGTAAGAAGCTCATAGATGTAGATGATACTGAAGAACGACAGCTCGTGAGCCATTTTGAAAGTAAACTCATCGATTTTGGCTTCGAAATCCCCGGCATCGTATATGTAAATGAAGACTGGCAGATCAATGTGAATCCAAATCATATCAAAAATATCAGGGTCTGGCTTGAGTTGATTGAATACCCTCACATGATCCTTGAGCGTCTGCTTTCTTCCCTAATTGTTAACCTTAAACTCGGTGGTATATTTATCAATGACACTGACCTCTTCCAGCGCGATATCAGTAAGATCCTTAATTCCAATATTGCTCCATACTATAAGCGTGTCAAACAACTCACAAAGATTTTCCCTGTTTATTTTAATGAGATAGGTGCCGAAGGCGATATCCGTCATATCACAACATCTATTGACGAACTCTCACGCCGCCAGGATCGTCTTATCCATTTCCTACGCAAACAGGTACATACCGAGAGCAACAATACCCTGATAGACCTGACCAGGAAAATTTTCAGCTTCTGGTACGATGGTGACCTCAGTAAATTAAAGCCTTTACTTCCTTCCGACGTTTACGAATCGATCGATTTGGAGGGTGAATGGTTTGCCCCTGTACACCTGATGGTGCATAGCCTTTGTGAAAAAAGCAGCTGCCGGCATACTGAACTCCTTGACCTGGAAGAATCAAAATTCGAGGAACTCATCGCACAGATAACAGATAATAATAACAGGGATAAAGAAAGAATCAAATTCCTCAGGAAACTCTATTTCCTGCTAAAAGAAAAATATTCCTTCGATACAGTTGATATCAGCGCCATTCTTAAAAAATTTCCTTTTCTTGATAACAAAGAGATCGAAAAGTTCAGCAAAGCCCTGAAAAGTAACAATTTCGAGAAATCCCTGAAGATGATATACAGCTTCATGGAAAAACTCAAGCAGATTATTTTCAATCCCTCTCCAAGTGAAGGATGGGAGAATATCTATTATAAAAGGCATATTGCCATTGGCATACCATCCATGTACGGTGTTTACAGGGAAAACAAGTTTGAAGCGCTCGGGCTGACATTCAGGCTTGAAAAGATCGCCACACGGTTGATGGAAAAGGTGGTTGACAATATCAACCTGGATTATATTTCTGCCAAAACACTCAACCGCATTTATGAGATCCTTGAATATTTCAGGGAAGGACTGGAATTCGATGGTATCTATAGTCAGGGCTTCACATCCAACCTGGAAATGCTTAAATACAGCCTGATATCGAGAAGCTTCTCGCTTGAACAGTATATCAATATCTTCCAGTTTATCGCAGAAGATATTAAAAAATCGATCGACAAATATTTTCTGAAAACTTACGAATATCCGCTTTATGAAATCATTCCCCGGTTATTCAGGCCGGAAAACGAAAAGGATGAAAAGTCCATGGCCGTATTGCTGAATAAAAAATCAGAGGAATTTTACAGGGATATTATCTCTTCAGCTTTTCTGGTTCAGCCACTTGATAATCTTGTTTCAAGGGTTCTGCATAGCTTGCGGAATATGGCTGATCATCTGCCACAGGCACTTATCAATGATGTCATGTCTTACAACTCCGACCTGGTCATCAGTCCTATCAGCGAAGAAACCGTTGAAATGGACAACCAAATCTTCCTGGGTTCAAAGGGGTACTTCTTAAAAAAAATGTATTTGTCTGAATTTCCTGTTCCCCAGGGTTTTGTGCTGACTACTGAAGTGTTCCGCTGCAGGAATGCCATTTCTAACCTGCCGGATATAGGAGAAGAAATGGACCGTATGATTCTTACCCAGATTAAACGGCTCGAAAAACTCACAGGCAGGGAATTTGGCAACCCAAAAAACCCACTATTATTATCAGTCCGTTCAGGATCAGCTATTTCAATGCCTGGAGCCATGACGACATTCCTTGATGTCGGCATGAATGACGAGCTCACTATAGAGTTGAGTAAACAGCATAACTTCGGCTGGACATCATGGGATTCCTACCGTCGTCTGCTGCAGTGCTGGGGCATGGCCAACGGTATTGCCCGTGATGTTTTCGATCAGACCATCCAGGCCTATAAGAAGAAATACAAAGTCGATCAGAAGGCCAATTTTGAACCTGCACTTATGCACCAGATTGCAATGGCCTATAAGAAAGTCTTGTCGGATAACAATATATATTTTGAACAGGACTTACAAGAGCAACTGAAGCAAACCATCAGTTATGTCTTTGAATCCTGGTCATCTGAAAGGGCCAGGGCTTACCGGCAGCACCTCGGCATTGCCAACGAGTGGGGCACTGCAGTCATCATTCAGAAGATGATCCTGGGTAACCTGCATAAATACTCCGGAACTGGTGTTGTTTTTACACGTTATCCTCATGATCCGAAACCAGGAGTGAATCTCTATGGTGACTTCACTTTCTGCAGCCAGGGCGAAGATATTGTCAGTGGACTTGTACATACATTACCCATTTCCGAAAATCAGAGGAAACTGTCGCGGATGAAAAAACGTTCCCTGCAAAGCGCCATGCCGGAAATTTACAGGAGAATCCAGCAAATTGCCGTCGATCTCATTGAAAATCATGGTTACCCGCCTCAGGAAATTGAATTCACGTTTGAGTCGGAGAATCCTAATGATGTTTTTATTCTCCAAACCCGCGACCTGGATATCCTGAATCAGCAAAAGATAAACGTATTCAGCTTATCACCACATGACATGCAACTGGTCGGCAGGGGCATCGGAATCGGTGGAGGCGCCATGAACGGCATCCTTTCTTTTGACATGGACGACCTGGACAAATTCAAGGTACAATTCCCCGGGCAAAACCATATTCTCGTAAGACCTGATACGGTTCCTGACGACATCGGTATGGTTTTCAAATGTGACGGTCTGCTGACCTCCAAGGGAGGGGCTACTTCGCACGCCGCTGTCACAGCTGTCAGGCTCGGTAAAGTCTGCGTCGTCAATTGCATTGACCTGGCTGTTAATGAAAAGAAAAAAGAATGCGCAATCAATGCCATGAAATTCAAATCCGGCGACAGGATAGCTATCGATGGATACCTCGGGAATATTTACAAGGGCAACTACCCCATAGAACTGTCTGAACTGATTCCGGGTATATAAACAGATTATGATGGATTTTATATAAAATCCTATCTTTGCAGGTTATGAAGAATATCCGAAATTTCTGTATCATCGCCCATATTGACCACGGTAAGAGCACACTTGCCGACCGTTTACTCGAATATACCGATACGGTGACCGGTAAAGATTTGCAGGAACAGGTACTGGATAATATGGACCTGGAAAGGGAAAGGGGTATCACTATTAAGAGTCACGCCATCCAGATGAATTATGAATTTGAAGGACAAGACTATATTCTGAATCTTATTGATACGCCCGGTCATGTCGATTTTTCATATGAAGTATCACGATCCATCGCCGCCTGCGAGGGGGCCTTGCTGGTCATTGATGCTACCCAGGGTATTCAGGCTCAGACCATTTCCAATATGTATCAGGCTCTCGACCATGACCTGGAAATCATACCTGTACTGAACAAGATGGACATGGAGAATGCCCAGCCCGAAGAGGTCAAAGACCAGATCGTCGATCTGTTGGGATGTAAGCGGGAAGAAATCCTTGAAGCCAGCGCGAAGACAGGTTATGGCGTATATGAGATCCTTGAGGCCATTATAAAGAAGATCCCGCCACCCAAGGGTGATCCGGAGGCACCATTGCAGGCTCTTATTTTTGATTCGGTTTTTAATTCATACCGGGGTATATACGCCTATTTCAGAATAATGAACGGAGTCATCCGGCAGGGTGATCATGTGAAATTCGTGGCCACCGACTGGGATTATTTTGCTGAAGAAATCGGTGTATTGAAACTACCCTACTTGCCACGGCCGGTTTTGGGAACCGGTGAAGTCGGCTATATCATTTCAGGCATTAAAACATCCAAAGAGGTCACTGTGGGCGATACCATTACGCATTACGACAGGCCTTGTGAAAAAGGCATTGAGGGATTTAAACAGGTAAAGCCAATGGTCTTTGCCGGTGTTTATCCCATAAATGCTGACGACTATGAAGAACTGCGGGCTTCTATTGAGAAGCTTCAGCTCAATGATGCCTCTCTTTTCTTCGAGCCGGAATCCTCTGTTGCCCTTGGCTTTGGTTTCAGGTGCGGATTCCTTGGACTGCTTCATATGGAGATCATCCAGGAACGCCTCGACAGGGAATTTGACATGGATGTCATCACCACTGTACCAAATGTTTCTTACAAGGCATACACCACCAGGGGTGAAATGGTAGAGGTCCATAATCCATCGGGCCTGCCTGATCAGAAATATCTTGACTATATTGAAGAACCCTATATCACAGCTCAGATCATCAGTAAATCAGAATATGTCGGCCCGATTATGAATCTGTGCATTGATAAGCGGGGCACCCTCAAAAGCCAGATTTACCTCACCAGCGATCGCGTGGAGATAACATGTGAAATGCCCCTCGGCGAAATCGTCTTCGACTTTTACGACAAACTAAAAAGTATCTCAAAAGGCTATGCCTCTTTCGATTATTTCCAATCCAGCTATAAGCTTGCCGATCTGGTCCGCCTGGATATCATGTTAAACGGCGAAAGAGTCGATGCCTTGTCAACGCTGATTCACAAGGCCAACTCCTATGATTTTGGCCGGAAAATGACAGGTAAACTGAAAGAACTCATCCCACGTCAGCAATTCGATATTGCCATACAGGCTTCCATCGGTGCCAAGATTATTGCCAGGGAAACCGTCAAGGCTGTCAGAAAGGACGTCACAGCGAAATGTTATGGCGGCGATATCACCCGCAAACGCAAACTGCTCGAGAAACAAAAAAAAGGCAAAAAACGCATGCGACAAATAGGCAATGTTCAGGTGCCCCAACAGGCTTTTCTGGCTGTTCTTAAAATGGATTAACTTCATGGTCGGACAAATGGCCATCGGTATTGTAACATTTTACATTCTCATATCGTCTTATAGGCACCAACAATGAATTTTCCATACTGACAGATGACAACCTACGAATACAATTCGTGTGTAGAAGAATTTGCCGACAAGGTCTACCGCTTTATCCTCAAAAATATCAAGGATACAGATAAAGCCAGGGATATTGTCCAGGAGGCTTTTGCGAAGATGTGGGAAAAAGTCGCAGATATTGCTTTTGAAAAAGCCAAACCCTATCTCTTTTCAACAGCTTATCACACGATGATCGACCAACTCAGGAAAGATAAGAGGATCAATGCATTAGAAGAAGATCATGAACAAATGATAACGACGGAAAATGAATATAACGACCTGAAAGAAGTCCTTGAGCAGGGTCTGACCAGATTGCCCCATGTTCAAAAATCCGTTCTTCTGCTCCGCGACTATGAAGGATATTCATATCAGGAGATAGGAAATATCATGAACCTGAACGAATCACAGGTGAAGGTTTACATATACCGTGCAAGGATATTTCTTAAAGATTATATCGTCCGTATGGAAAACGTGCTATAATGTTGTGCCATGAAAATAGCCAGGAATAATTATGAAATATTTTTTGTCGACTACAGTGAAGGTGCATTGTCCCCTTTGCAGGTTGATGAACTGGCTGTTTTCCTGGACCATAATCCCGACCTGAAAGAGGAATTTGAAGCCTTTGAAAATATTCGTCTTGTTTCTGATGAAACCATCTCTTTTCCGGGAAAACACAATCTGAAAAAAAATATTATCACATCGGTCAGATACATCAATGCATCCAATTATGACCAATATTTTATTGCCGAACTCGAAGGCGATCTGAATAATGAAGATAAAGAGCTGGTCACTCGCTTTATAGATAAGAATCCTTTTCTGAAAAATGAATATCTCCTTCTCAAAGCAACTGTTCTTGAGCCTGATAATGGAATCATTTTCCCCGGCAAACAGGCTCTGAAAAAAAGAGCGCTATTCATATCAGGCAGAAGGCTGATTTATTATAGCATAACCCTCGCTGCTGCCTTGCTAATTCTCTTTTTACTATTTAATCCTATGCGTAAACAAGCCGATGACAGCAGAACCCTTGCGGGCTTCACCAAATCAGATACCGCTGTTTACCAAGGAAAAGATATGGACAGGCCGACGAACCAAAAATCAAATGTTACTGCATATATTCCCGAAATGAATCCTGAGTCTCTGCCAATAAAAGCAGTTATCTCAGGGCAAATCCCAACAATGGATTCAGCATTATTACCTTTTCAAAACAGAGATCTGACACCCCTGACTAAATTAAAAGGTAATTATGCCACTGCAGAACTGCAGATTATAAATACTTCAGAATACAATCAGGAGGAAAATATTGTTCATACCAGGAATTACCTCTCCCGGATACCGCCTTATTTATTTGCTGTGGAAGATTATATGACGGATTTGGCCCAAACCAATAAGCCTGAGGATTATAATTCGATCTTCGCCTATGGTTATGCCAAAATCAGGAAACTGTTTAAAAAAGAGCCAAAGGATGAGAAAAAATCATCTGATTTCTCCTTCTGGGCGCTGGCCGATCTGGGTGTCATCGGAATAAACCACTTGACCAACAGCGATTTCAGGATTGAACGTGTGACAGATAAAAATGGCAAGATCCTGTCGTACCAGGTGGGAAATGAAAATTTTGAAATCAGCAGGACCAAATAAAACTGAGGTGGTCTGAGAAATCAGGACAGAAAGCTGAATTGAATATCCAACATACGAACATTCGAAGTAGAAGTAGAACTGAAAGGCGAGGGAGATATGCGAATGGAAAGATGAATTCAGATTTCTAACTTCCTTTCTGATATCGCCTTCTACTTATCCTTCGCCTTCTACTTCGTATGTTCTGAGATGGTTAATCTTCCCCAGGTACTGTTAATGGTTCTTGGATACAGCAATAAGTTACTTTGTCATCTAAAGAAGTAGACCCCCATCCACCCAAGTTATTATCATTCCGACTATATTTTGAACTCTTTTTATACAAACTCCCTGTAACAATTCTGGATGACAATCCGTCATAGGAACAAAGATTCTTCAATCACATGATTTATTAACTAAATATTAATGACAATGAAAACAATGCTGAATTATACACTCATGTCCTTAATGCTGTTGACCTGTATTTCGGTTCAGGCTCAGGAGGAAGGAGATAAAAAAATTATTAAGCAGATACGAAATTTACCGGAATTCACCTCCATCAATGTAGGTGGAGCATTTACCATTTACCTTTCACAGGGAGAGCCCCAGGTTGTAGAGGTGGAAACGAAAACTGAAGATCTCGGAAATGTGATCACTGAAGTCAGTGATGGTCAGCTGGAGATTTCCACGAAGGGAATTAAAAATTTTAAAGTGCTTAACGTTTATATCACATTAAAGGATTTGACTTCTTTGGAGGTTTCGGGTGCATCAACCGTTAAAGGTCAGACTCCCTTTCAACTGGAAAACCTGTCGGTGGAAGGCAGCGGCGCTTCTGACCTGACACTCACACTGACAGCCGATAACCTTGTCACAGAACTCTCGGGAGCTTCTGACATGAAACTCTCAGGCCAGGTTAACCAGCATACATTTGAATTGTCAGGTGCATCGCATTTACAGGCAGATAGTCTGGTGACAAAAGTTGCCGTCGCGAATGTAAGTGGTGCCTCCAGCGCTGATATTAATGTCACCGATGAGGTTACTACAGAAATCAGCGGGGCTGGCGATATCACATACGTAAATGAACCACAGATCATCCGGAATATCAGTGAAGTAGAAGAAACAGCCGAAGTAGAAGAAACAGCTGAAACAGAACAAAATGAAGAAGAATATGATCAAGACGTATATGGCCCTGTTTCAGTGACAACCGACAAACATGGTAAGGCAACAAAAGTGAAGGTCGGGAATATCATTGTGAATGTAGTAAATGACGATTCCGTTAATGTCGACATTGGGAATGACAGGATCGTTGTTAAGGATGACGGACAGGTCGGAATTGTAAAAAGTCATAAGCAAAAATTCAACGGACACTGGGGCGGATTCCAGATGGGAGTTAATGGGTATCTTGATAAGGACATGAAATTCAGCGTTCCGGATCAGTATGAATTTCTTGATCTGAATTACGCCAAATCACTCAACTATCAACTTAACATATATGAGCAGAATATCACCCTGGCACGACCGCATTTCGGATTGATTACAGGTATCGGAATTCAATGGACCACTTACTGCCTTTCAAAAGACATCGTTCTCATAGCCGATTCCAAACCCATTTATGGCTATCATGCCAGCAAGGGTAATGAATTCATTCCCCCGTACCCTGACAGGAATTATATAAAAAGTAAACTAAGACTAACATATCTGACCGTTCCGTTGTTACTCGAATACCAGACCAACAGGTTTTCGAAAGTCAATAGCTTTCATGTTACCGGTGGCGTTGTCGGAGGATGGGCATTTAATATCCGTTCCAAAGCTGTGTGGGAAGATAATGGAAGACAGAAAAGAAAAGTACATGACGACTATGGCATACAGCCATTCCGCTGGGATGCCTATGCTGGTATCGGTTGGGGTAAACTAAACCTGTTCGGAACATATGCATTGAATACGCTATTTAAACAAGGCAAAGGACCTGAATTGTATCCCTTTACGCTTGGATTGACGATTATCGGATGGTGATATTTTGAAAAGGAGAGTCCATGCTCTGCGACACATAGACTCTCTTTTCTGATGAGAAGCTTGTCAGGTCCTGTGGATCTGGCAAGTCTTTTTTTATTGCATTCCATTTTATAATTGCTCAAAATATATTAATTTTACAACCCATTTTTCAATCCGTTTTTTATCCTTGATCATGTAGATAACTGAATACAAATAAATTACATAGCTATGTCAGGTCATAGTAAATGGGCTACCATCAAAAGAAAAAAAGGAGCCCTCGACGCTAAGCGTTCAAAAATATTCTCAAAAATCATTAAAGATATTACTATTGCCGTCCGCGAAAGCGGACCTGACCCTGAGGGGAATCCTAAGTTGCGGCTTGCCATAGCCAACGCTAAAGGTGCCAGCATGCCAAAAGATAATATCATGAGGGCCATTAATAAAGGTTCCGAAAAGGGTTCCGAGAGCCTGGTTGAGACGACTTACGAAGGATACGCTCCTCATGGCGTTGCCGTTTTTGTGGAATGCACTACCGATAACCAGCAAAGGACTATCAGTAACATCAGGGCAATATTTAATAAGAATGGCGGACGCCTGGGCACGAATGGATCATTAAGCCATATCTTTGAAAGAAAAGGCATATTTGAAGTACCGGTTGCCGACCTGAACCAGGAAGAATTTGAAATGGCCATTATTGATGCGGGTGCAGAAGATATTGTTCTTGAAGATGGGTACTTCAGCATCACTTGTGCCATGGAAGATTTTGGATCTTTGATGAAAAAGCTGGAAGAGATGAATGTGACGCCCGAAAGTGCTGAACTGGAAAGGATTCCAATGACGTCTGTGAACCTTGATAAAGAAACCGCCCGAAAAGTCCTGAAAATGATCGATATTTTCGAAGATGATGATGATGTCCAGAATATTTACCACAATCTTGAAATGACCGATGAGCTGATGGATGACATGTAGAATGGATGAATTATTTTAAAACCAGTTCATACGTATCTTCAGCAATTACCAGCTCTTCATTTGTAGGAATAACCAGCACATGAACCTTAGAATCCTGCTGTGTAAGAAAAGCTTCCTGAGAGCGAACCGCTTGATTTTTCTCCCTGTCAAATGAAATACCGAAAAATTCCATATCTTCCATAACCCTTTGCCTTGTTGCTGTATCATTTTCGCCAATGCCACCGGTAAAAACTATAGCATCAAGGCCACCCATTGCTGCGGCATAGGCTCCGATATATTTTTTCACACGGTAGGCGAACATTTCCAAAGCTATTTTTGCTCTCTGATGGCCGTTTTCAGCGGCTGTCTCAATATCTCTCATATCAGAAGATACACCGGAAATGCCAAGCATACCACTCTGCTTATTCACCAGTTTATGAATTCCCTTGAGTGAAAGATTTTCCTTCTCAGCTACGTGTAACAGAGCTCCGATATCAAGGTCGCCGCAACGGGTACCCATAATCAGACCCTCCAATGGCGTCATGCCCATAGATGTATCTATGGATTGACCATTTTTTACAGCGGCTATTGATGAACCATTGCCAAGATGGCAGGTGATCATTTTCAGAGATCCTAACTCTTTTCCCAGAATCTTTGCAGCCCGTCTTGCCACATACCGGTGACTTGTCCCATGAAATCCATACCGCCTGATTTTGTATTTTTCATAAAGATTATAGGGAATACCATATAAATATGCCCAGGCTTTCATGGTTTGATGAAAAGCAGTATCAAAAACTCCGACCTGAGGGATGCCCGGCATTATCTTTTGCATGGCATAAATTCCTTCAAGATTCGGAGGATTGTGTAAGGGAGCCAAGTCAATGCATTCTTCGAGGGCTTTGATGACATCCTCATTCAGTATGACGCTCCCACTGTATTTTTCTCCTGCATGAACTACCCGGTGGCCTACTGCATGTATCTCCGCCAAATCGCTGATACAACCATGCGTCTTGTTGGTGAACATTTCCAGTATACACTCAATGCCTTTCTGATGATTGGAAATTTCACGCTGAAAATGGAAAGCTTTCCCCTCAGAATCGTAATATTTAATATTTCCCCCTTTCAAACCCACTTTATCGATCAGTATTTTTGCCCCCACCCTTCCTTCTGGCATGATAAGCATCTGGGACTTAATTGATGAACTGCCGCAATTCAAAACTATTATGTTCATATGGAGTACCGTTTTAATAATGTGGGGCAAATTTCCAGAAATATTCCAAATAATTGATCTTTTATTGTTATTTTTTTAACAATATTCCCTTTTCAAAAAAATAAAGGTAGATTCATTTTAAATTTCCTTTGTGTTAAAAAATTATTCAGGATACTCTATGAAATTATGAATAAAGTCTTATTTTTGTCCACTTTTAAAGAGTTATTTAACGCATTCTAAATCATAGAATTCGGTAAATTATGCCAGAATAACGGCAGTTGACTTTTTAAAAGAACAATTTAGGTGGCGACACCTTTTATTGTTAATAAAATAACAATTAGTTTTAGTGATCTGGAATGTTAAAATATAATTCGACAAAATGAGAAATTCTCTTTCGGTTTTATTATTCTTAATCATACCAGCGCTTTCATATGCTCAGGGAGAAAGCTCTTTCGGGATTAAGCTTGGCGGATATGTAAAAAATGACATCATTTTTGATTCAAGACAGACGGTAGCATTAAGGCAGGGACACTTTTTACTTTTCCCAAAGGGTCCTCAATTTGATGTGAATGGCAATGATATCAATGCCAAAGCGAGTTTCCATTTTCTTGCCATACAAACACGGCTGAAGGGTGTCATTACCGCACCGGATGCTCTTGGAGCCAAAATATCAGGTTATCTTGAAGCGGAATTTTTTGGTAACAGTGATCTAAATATCAATACTTTCCGTTTACGCCATGCCTTTGTTAAACTGACATGGCCGAAAACAGAACTGATATTGGGACAGTGGTGGCATCCTATGTTCATCACGGATTGTTACCCATTGACGGAATCATTCAATACCGGTGCTCCCTTTCAGCCTTTCTCGAGGAATCCACAGATCCGTCTGACCCAAGCTTTTGGAAACCTCAAAGTGAGTGCCGCGGCCATATCACAGATCGATTTTGTCAGTACCGGACCTGATGGTGCCAGCTCGGTTTATCTGAGGAATTCTGTTATTCCTGAACTGAACCTTACCCTGCAATATGGAAATAGCGGCGATACGAAAAGTCTGCTATATCTCTTTGGTGTCGGAGGAAATTATAAGAAGCTGACACCTCGTTTAGTCACTGATAAAAATTTCCAGGCCGATGAAACAGTCAATAATTTCGCCGGTATGGCATTTTTAAAGATTAAGTTACCTAAGGTGACATTCAAATTCGAAGGCATCTATGGACAGGAATTTTATAGTATGACCATGCTTGGAGGTTATGCCGTACGCAGTGTCACTGATACGTTGACTGGCTCATGGAATTATTCTCCTATCGATGTTCTTTCATTCTGGACAGATATACATTCCAATGGTGAAAAATGGCAGTTTGGAATCTTCGGAGGGTATTCAAGAAATCTTGGATCAAAGGAGGTTATTGAAAGAATTGCACGAACTAAACCTACACAAAGCAGCTTAGAACAAATTTATTACAGCCGTGGTTCCGATATTGATTATGTTTATCGAATCGCTCCACGAGTACTTTTTAGCCCCGGTAAGTTAAGGTTTTCTGCGGAAGTCGAATATACTGCTGCAGCATATGGAAAGCCTGATTCAAAAGGAGTAGTCCAAAATGAGGAAATTGTTGGGAATCTTAGGTTACTGTTAGGTGCTTACATATTTTTCTGATAATTTTCACGTTGGAGCATATTAATATGATTCTTTCTATCGATAAAACAATTTAATACAGTTATTAACTAAAAATAATACAATTATGACGAAGAAGATCACGAGTCTAGGAGAATACATTCAAACCTATGAAAAAAGTGTCGCTGATCCCGAAGGTTTCTGGGGCGAGCAAGCCGAAACATTCTTCTGGCGTAAGAAATGGGATAAAGTTCTGGAATGGGATTTTGAAGGACCTAATATTAAGTGGTTCATCAATGGCAAATTGAACATTACAGAGAATCTTTTCGAAAGGAACCTCTTTATGCGTAAAGATCAGATTGCCCTGATTTGGGAACCTAACGATCCCAATGAAAAAGAACGCAAGCTTACATATGGTGAATTATATGAACAGGTCTGTCAGTTTGCCAATGCACTGTTACGTCTTGGTATAAAAAAAGGCGACAGGATATCCATTTATCTTCCTATGATACTCGAATTACCTATCGCAATGCTGGCTTGTGCAAGGATTGGTGCCATTCATTCAATTGTCTTTGCCGGTTTTTCAGCTTCCTCACTTGCCGACCGCATCCAGGATGCACAGTGTAACCTTGTCATTACTTCAGACGGAGCTTACAGAGGTGCCAAGGCGATACCTCTGAAATCCGTTGTTGACGATGCTCTCCAGACCTGTCCTTCTGTAAAAAACACCATCGTCTTTAAAAGAACAAATGATCATGTCAATATACTTCCAGGACGCGATATCTGGTGGGATGATTTTATTCAGGGTGTCAGCAAAGAAAACAAAGCGGAGGTTATGGACGCCGAAGAAACTCTGTTTATCCTGTATACTTCAGGTTCTACAGGAAAGCCAAAAGGTGTGTTGCATACCATTGGAGGTTTCATGGTGTTTGCTGAATATACCTTTAAGAACGTATTCCAGTATAGCGATGGCGACTTGTTCTGGTGCACAGCCGATATCGGCTGGGTAACAGGGCATACTTACATTGTATACGGACCACTTCTGGCAGGTGCTACCTCCATCATGTTCGAAGGTGTTCCAACCTATCCTGATCCGGGCAGATTCTGGGAAATCATTGATAAATACAAAGTCACCCAATTTTATACTGCACCTACTGCTATCCGCGCACTTATTGCTCAGGGGAATGAATGGGTTACCAACAAAGATCTCAGATCACTTCGCGTATTAGGCTCTGTCGGCGAACCTATCAACGAAGAAGCTTGGCGCTGGTATCATGATCTTGTAGGTAAAGGACGCTGTCCAATTGTCGATACCTGGTGGCAGACCGAAACCGGTGGCATCCTCATCACCCCGCTTGCCGGTATTATTCCTACAAAACCATCCTTTGCCACTTTGCCTTTACCGGGTGTGCAACCTGTGATCATGAACAATGAAGGCGTGGAACTTAAAGGTAACAGCGTTGAAGGCAATCTATGTATAAAATTCCCCTGGCCCGGAATGATCCGCACCACTTATGGCGACCATGAACGATGCCGGCTGAATTATTTCTCAACATACAGGGGACTGTATTTCACCGGTGACGGTGCCCGCCGAGATGAAGAAGGCTATTACCGCCTCCTTGGCCGTGTTGATGATGTCATCAATGTTTCGGGACACAGAATCGGCACAGCGGAAATTGAAGATGCCATCAATCAGCATCCAAGAGTCAATGAATCTGCAGTCATTGGCTATCCTCACCCGATTAAAGGACAGGGCATTTATGCGTATGTCACCTGTGAGGAAATAAGCGAAAATGAGCAGAAAACCATTGAACAGAGTATTAAGGATCTGGTTTCCAAGCTCATCGGACCCATAGCCAGACCGGATATTGTACAGGTCGTCAGTGGATTACCAAAGACCCGTTCAGGTAAGATCATGCGCCGTATCCTCCGTAAGATTGGCGAGGGTGATGCCACTGACCTCGGCGATATATCTACACTGCTCGATCCGGGCGTTGTGGAAGAGATTATCAGGGGAGCTAAAGTTGAAGTAAAAAGGTAGTCCAGAAATGCAGTGATATAGAAAGGCATTTCAGGTCTAAATTGACTTGATCTGCCTTTTTACGGGTATTACATTTGCTCTCAAAATAATAATCATTTAAACAGAATACAATGGAAAATCAAAAGGTCCAGAATAGAGGAATGATTGTGGTAGGAGCCATTCTTATTCAACTGGCATTAGGTGCCATCTACGCATGGTCGGTCTATACCAAACCATTGGTTGAGGCAGGATGGACCAAAGCACAGACACAAATGGTATTTTCGGCAGGACTGGCCTTCTTTGCCATCATCATGGTCATTGCTGGCCGTATGCTGCTCACAGTAGGGCCCCGTAAACTTGCCATGGCAGGAGGAATTGTTCTGGGTACAGGTTATATTCTTTCAGGAATCTTCGGTGCAGAACATTTTGCCACAACGCTGATTTTTGTTGGAATCATTGGTGGAAGCGGTATCGGTCTTGGTTATGTCGTGCCAATTGCAGTCGGTATCAAGTGGTATCCTGAGAAAAAAGGTCTTATAACCGGCCTGGCAGTTGCCGGATTCGGCTTTGGAGCAACCCTTTGGATGGCTCTGGCTGATAAACTTGGTCCGCTGGGAGGAGGGGAACTGATTAGGCACATAGGCGTTTCCGGTACTTTTATCGCCTTTGGTATTGCCTATCTTGTCATCGTCTTAATTGGAAGCATCTGGATGTCATTCCCGCCGGAGAACTGGAAACCGGCAGGTTGGAATCCCCCCGTTGCAACAGGGTCCAAACCCGGTGCGGTTACTGAAGATTTTGACAGTAGTGAAATGCTGCGGACCACCCAGTTCTATCTGATACTTCTTACTTTCGCATTTGGAGCCAGTGCAGGATTGATGAGCATTGGACTGATGAAACTCTGGCCTATGAAAGCACTTGAGGCACACGGAATATCCAAAGAAGTGGCCAGTGCTACAGCGACTCTGGCGATGGCCGTGTTTTTTGCCCTGTTTAACGGATTGGGACGCATTTTATGGGGAACCATCAGCGATAAAATAGGACGAAAACTTGCAATCATCATCATGATGGCCACTCAGGGCGTTTTTGTCATCCTTTTTCAGTGGATGGCAGGGAATATAGCGACATTGTACATTTTTGCCATGCTCATAGGTTTTAATTTTGGTGGTAATTTTGCCCTTTTCCCAACCATGACTGCCGACACTTTTGGATTAAAATATATCGGACGTAATTATGGTTGGGTCTTTCTGGCCTATGCAATAGGGGGTATCTTCGGTCCAATACTTGGAGGAAAACTCGGTGATATAGATAATTTCCCCTTGGCATTCACTATTTGTGGTATTTTATGCTTTGTGGCAGTTATAACCATTTCACTGGTGAAGCCGGCTGTAAAGAGGGTAAACTGATCTGCTAAAAAAACCTTTTATCACCCCCTTTTTATGCAACAAAGAGGGGGTTTTTGTTTCACAGTGACAAATAATTAAAAACCTACAAGGTTTATTAACAACTCCATATTGTTAATTTTTTCACAATAATTTTCCTGATAAGAGGATATGTTTAGTACTTTTGAAAAGTATAAAAAATCATTTGCTTTAACTCTATTATTGGATATTCTAACTGTAAAAAAATGGGCATCAGAAAGCTTGAAAAAATTTTCCGTCCGCAGCGGATTGCATTAATCGGCGTAAAAAATGATCCGATGAGCGTCAGTGGCATCACACTCAGAAACCTTATCGGAGGTGGCTTTGATGGTGTGGTCTATCCTGTGAATCCCAAACATGAAGCGGTGCTGGGAATACAGTGCTATCCAAATGTTAAAAGTTTACCGAAAACGCCCGACCTGGCTGTGATTGCCACAGCAGCTAACCGGGTTCCGGAACTGGTTAGGGAATGCGGGGAGGCAGGCATTATGGGCATCATCATTATGTCGGCAGGATTCAGGGAGATAGGCCCCGAAGGAAAAAAGCTGGAAGATCAGGTTAAAGCAGAGGTAAAAAAATTCGATGGTATGCGGGTCATCGGGCCTAATTGTCTAGGTATTATTGTACCGAGCCTTAAATTGAATATCAGTTTTGCATCCGGGATGCCCAAACCAGGACATGTGGCATTCATATCCCAATCAGGTGCTTTGTGTACATCTGTTCTCGACTGGGCCTATGAAGAGAATGTCGGATTTTCCTACTTCGTTTCGATAGGTAATAGCATGGATGTTGAATTTGGTGATCTTATCGATTACTTTGGCCAGGATCCAATCACCAAGTCCATAGTTCTTTATGTTGAGGCCATCAGTAATGTAAGAAAATTCATGACTGCTGCGCGTGCCTTTGCCCGCAAAAAGCCAATCATTGTCTATAAAGCCGGACGATTTCCGGAATCTGCCAAGGCTGCTGCCTCTCATACAGGTGCACTGGCATCTGAGGATTCCGTTTATGATGCCGTGTTCCAGCGAGCCGGCATTGCCAGGGTGTATGATATAGGAGATATCTTTGACTTTACAGATCTGATCTCCAGAAAACGTATCCCCAGAGGATCAAGGCTGGCTATTGTTACCAATGCAGGTGGGCCAGGTGTAATGGCCACCGACACCCTGATTGCAAATAAAGGTAATCTCGTAGAACTATCGCAGGCTACCATAGAAAAACTCAATGCTGCTCTTCCCCCGTATTGGTCACATGGCAATCCTGTTGATATTGTGGGAGACGCACCTCCTGACAGATTCGCAAAAGCTACTCAAATCGTTCTTGAGGATTCCGGCGTCGACGCTGTTCTTGTCATTCTTACACCGCAAGCTATGACCGATCCAACAAACACAGCTCTTCTGATCAGCAAATTATCGGAACACACGACCAAGCCCATCATGGCTGCCTGGCTGGGAGGAAAAGTAATGAGAGACGGCAACCAGATTTTCAACGATGCCGGAATCGCTGTGTACCAAACACCTGAACAGGCTATAAGGGCTTTTATGACACTGGTTGATTATTCAAGAAATCTGGAAACCCTTTTTGAAACACCAATAGACGTTCCGGTTTCTTTCCCTTATGACCGGCAAAAGATCAAGGAAGAATTTCAGAAGACAGCATTTGTAAAGGAAAAAATCCTTTCGGAAACAGATTCCAAACAGTTGCTTGAGATTTATGGTATCCCAACAGCCAGGCCTCAGTTGGCCAAGACATCAGAGGAAGCATTACAGATTGCCAACCAGATCGGATTTCCTGTCGTTTTGAAAATTTCCTCACACGATATTACACATAAAACCGATGTTGGCGGTGTGGTTGTGGATATCAAGAGTAATGAGTCATTACTCAAAAGTTATCGCAAGATGATGGATTCGGTGAGGGTAAAATGTCCGGAAGCCAAAATCGAAGGTGTGGTCATTCAGCCGATGATCGAGTCGAAAGGAGCTGTTGAACTGATCATTGGGATTAAAAAAGATCCGGTGTTTGGAACCGTGCTGCTTGTTGGCATGGGTGGTATTGGCGCAGAATTGTTTAAGGATAAAACATTGGGATTCCCACCGTTGAGTGAAAGACTTGCTGTCAATATGCTGAAGTCACTAAAGATTTATCCGCTACTCGAAGGTTACAGGGGAAGCCCACGAAAGAATATAGAAAAGCTTATAGAAATACTTATCCGAATGTCATATCTGGCAGCTGACTATCCAGAAATTGAAGAACTGGATATCAATCCGCTCCTGGTCACCGAAAAGGATGTTATTGCTCTTGATGCCCGTATTGTCATTGACCAGGAGATACTCAATCATCCGATTCCGGAATATTCACATCTTCTTCTCCATCCCTATCCGGAAAAGTATGTTACAACAACCAAACTGGCCGATGGTGTACCGGTGATCCTGAGACCTATTAAACCTGAGGATGAACCAATGTGGCTAGAGATGCTTTCAAGTTGCTCAAAAGAGTCGATTTATTCGAGGTTCCGGTATAATTTTCATTTTGCCGCCCACGAAATAGCCACGCAGTTCTGTTTCATTGATTACTACAGGGAAATTGCAATTGTAGCTGAAGTAAATGAAGATGGAAGACGCCGCCTCACTGGAGTTGGACGGCTCATATCCAATCCGGATATGGATACTGTCGAGTATGCTGTGCTGATTACTGATGCCTACCAGAGAAAGGATCTGGGTAATATCCTTACCAAGTATTGTATGGATATTGCCAGTGACTGGAAAATGAATCATATTGTCGCTGAAACTACCCTTGATAATAAACCTATGATCGCCGTCTTTAAAAAATATAACTTCAAGATCCAGTTTGAGCAAGGTGGAAATGTCCACGTAACAAAAGATCTCTAAGATCAGTGTAGGATTATAGAATTTGATCGTATGCCATGGGTGAAAAGGAACAAACAGAATTGATCAGGGAGGCTGTCGCAATTCTTCAGGCATCGCGATTTGGTGTGGCATTCACCGGTGCCGGCATCTCTGTAGCAAGCGGTATACCTCCATTCCAGGGTGAAAACGGACTATGGTCACGCTATGATCCGATTTTCCTCGACATTGAGTTCTTTCGCAGAAAGCCAGCCGCTTCCTGGAAGAAAATCAAAGAAATTTTTTATGAAACCCTTTCAAAGGCCGAACCTAACGAGGCTCACTATTTTCTTTCCATACTACAAAAAAGAGGAATCCTTGAGTCGATCATTACCCTGAATATCGATAACCTACACCAGATGGCGGGCAGTAAAAATGTTCTTCAGTTGCATGGGAGCACCAAAAAATTAATATGTACGGAATGTGCCTCCGAATATGATATCAGTTTTACAGACCTGAATTTTCTGCCACCAACCTGTTATATCTGTAAGGGATTGTTGAAACCTGCGATTGTTTTTTTCAATGAGCCGCTTCCAAAGCATACAGTCGAACGTTGCTTCGAAGAAGCCAGAAAAGCGGATGTTTTGCTCATTATCGGTACTGATGGCGAGGTCTATCCGGCGTCCCAGATTCCTATGATGGCTAAAGATAATGGTGCATCAATTATTGAAATCAATATCAGGAAATCCCATTTTTCTGATACCTTTACTGATATATTTCTGGAGGGTCCGGCGGTGGAGATCACCAGGCAGATGGGTAAACTAATGCTAATCAATGAATCCTGAGAACATCATACAGCAAGATTCAGGGGGAATGTCCGGTACCTTGAATTTTCCTGAAAATTATGTTCTTATCAGTCAGGATACGTCGCAATGTTCTTCAGAAGATAGCACCATCTTTAAGTTTCCTGTAAGTAATGAAACCATCACTATCTATCCATCAGGTTCTCCATTATTCATTTCCCATGAATTAAAACCACATAACATCAGGCCACAAATCTATGAAAGTACCAATAACGACTGGATATTTCTTCTGCTTGCTGTGTGTTTCATTCTCCTGGCATGGATACAGGTATTTTTCAGAAAAAGATTTTTTCAGGTTCTTCAGTCGCTATATTCAGAAAAACGGGTCAACTTTCTGATCAGGGATGGTAATCTTTTTAAGGAGCAGATTGCCCTTGGTCTTGGATTTGTTTATATCTCCTCTTGTTCACTTATACTCCTTCTTATCGGTAAAGTTATCTTTAAGGTTTCACTGGGAAATGATCTTATGACATTTCTGAAAATTTTTCTGGCATTAATTCTTTTCATTCTGTTCAAATATATCCTTATCAGGGTGTTAAGAACGGTCTTCCAGACTGCTGAAGCGACCTCACGGTATTTACTGAATTCACTGATCTTCAGTCTGAACCTGGGCGTCATCATATTGCCTTTTCTGGTGATGATAATATACACCGGATTTATTATTTTAATTTATTCCGTTCTCATATTA
Organism: Bacteroidota bacterium; assembly: GCA_026391695.1. Classification (NCBI taxonomy): domain Bacteria; kingdom Pseudomonadati; phylum Bacteroidota; species Bacteroidota bacterium. The sequence goes on along the minus strand of JAPLDP010000077.1, from coordinate 8,147 downwards.
ATGGCTATCATTTTCATTTTTAAGCTTTTCAGAGGTTTGTACGTAGGAATAGTCTATTCAAAATTTTCGATATTCTATTTATTTTTATACCTTTGCACCGTCGAAATTTTACCGGTTATTATTGTTGTCAAGTTACTGATAGGTTAATCCTAACATAAACCAGAGCTGCAATTAACCTTAAATATGTCGGTTAAAAAACCATAAAACATTGAAGATCAAAAGTATTTTAATATCACAGCCGCAACCTAGTGAAGCTGAAAAGTCACCATATATCCAGCTTGCTAAGAAGCATAATCTCACAATTGATTTTCATAATTTTATAACTATCGAAGGATTGACCGCGAAAGAATTCAGGAAATCGAGGATTCAGATTCTGGAACACACGGCAGTCATCTTTACGAGTAAAAATGCTGTAGATCATTTCTTCAGGTTATCTAAAGACCTGCGACTTGAAATACCTGATGAAATGAAGTATTTCTGTATTTCTGAAGTAACAGCTTTTTATCTTCAGAAATATGTTCAGTACCGCAAGAGAAAAATATTTTATGGTAAACAGAATTTCAACGATCTTCTTGAGATTATTAAAAAGCATAAAGACGAAAAATTCCTTTTACCTTGCTCGGATATTCATAAACAAAATTTTTCGAAGCTATTGGAGCAGAACCAGATAAATTATACTAAGGCCCTGTTTTATAAGACACTGGCCTGTGATTTATCAGACCTTGAGCTTGATAAATATGATCTGTTAGTCTTTTTTAATCCTTCGGGTGTTAAATCTCTTTATAAAAATTTTCCGGATTTCAGACAAGGAGAAAGACTCATTGGTGCTTTTGGTCCAACCACAACTAAGGCTGTTCAGGAAGCAGGTCTTACGGTAAATATCGGAGCTCCGACAAAAACTGCCCCATCGATGACTATGGCCATCGATGAATATATTATCAAAAACAACAAGAAAAAATAGGCTGACCACGACCTTCCGGTGAGCCAGATTTTACATGCAATCCTTCAGAAAAGAAGAAAGACTGTGCAACCTTAAGCTTATCTCCACTCTTTTTAAAAAGGGCAACAATTTTTTTATTTACCCCATTAAAGTCACCTGGATTTGCGCTGAGCTTTCATCTGAATATCCGGTTCAGGTTCTTATAACTGTCAATAAGCGCAACTTTCCCAGGGCTGTTGACAGGAATAAACTGAAACGGCTGATGCGAGAAGCATACAGGAAGAATAAATCAGTTTTATACAACCATCTGGAACATGCCGGTAAAACATGTGCCCTGGCCCTTATCTATTCAGGCAGCAAAGCGGTTTCATTCAAAGAAATCGAATCAATAATAATTGTAATTTTGCATCGTTTAATCAGGGAGTATGAAGGAGCTACTTGGTAAGTTGATGATTTTATTCATTCGCCTGTACCAAGTTACCATATCACCATTCTTCCCTCCATCTTGCAGGTACACGCCCACCTGTTCAGCTTATGGCATAGAGGCCATAAAAAAACATGGGCCCTTCAGAGGGGGGTGGTTGACATTAAAACGTGTGCTTTCCTGTCACCCTTGGGGGGGCAGTGGATATGATCCCGTACCTTAAAATCTTGACTATCACATCATCTTAAAAATATATAACCCAATGAAAAATATCGCATCATTCAAACTGCTCAAATTTTCAGTTCTGGCTTATATTATTATGCTGTTACCTCTTTCCGGTAATAGTCAAAAGAATAATGACTTCGAGATTGCAAAAAATCTTGACATTTATACAACACTTTATAAAGAATTGGATATCAATTATGTTGACGATATAGAACCCGGAACTCTCATGCAATCAGGCATTGAGGCGATGCTTGGATCATTAGATCCTTATACCAATTTCATCCCTGAGTCGGATGTTGAAGATTATACTTTTATAACGACGGGCCAGTATGGAGGAATAGGCGCCTTGATACACCGGGAGGGAGATTATGTAATTATTTCCGAGCCCTACAAGAACTCTCCCGCCGATAAAGCAGGATTAAAAGCAGGAGACAAAATCCTTGAAATAAATGATAAATCTGCCAAAGGTAAATCAACCGATGATGTGAGTGAAATTCTGAAAGGGCAGCCTGGAACACCCATTAAAATCCTTTTGGAACGTCAGGGCATAAGCCAACCGATGAAAATTGACGTCACACGCGAAGAGATTACGGTTCCAAACATACCTTATTACGGTATGTTGAAAGATGGTGTCGGATATATTAAACTCGTCGGTTTCACACAGAATGCCAGTAAGGAGGTCAAAAAGGCACTGACTGAGCTTAAAGAAAAAAACGAATTAAAAGGTCTTATTCTGGATTTGAGGGGTAATGGTGGAGGATTACTCCAGGAAGCAGTTAACATAACCAATTTATTCGTAGAAAAGGGCGAGCATGTCGTCAGCACAAAAGGTCGTCTGCCAGACCGTAATAAAATGTATGCGACCATGACACAGCCTGTGGACATAAACCTGCCTCTTGTCGTTCTGGTCAACGGAGCCAGCGCCTCAGCCTCCGAGATCGTGGCAGGAGCCATTCAGGATCTGGACAGAGGTATTATCATCGGACAACGGACATTTGGAAAAGGGCTTGTACAAAACGTCCTGCCTCTTCCTTATAATAATAAGATCAAGATTACCGTTGCCAAATATTATATCCCAAGCGGAAGATGCATCCAGGCCATCGATTATTCAAAACGGGATATGAATGGCGAGGCCGAAAAAACGCCCGATTCCTTGTTTTCAGCTTTTAAAACCCACAATGGACGTACGGTTTATGATCGTGGCGGCATTGAACCTGATATTCCCCTCGAACCTGTGAAATTTTCAAATATTGCCTTCAGCCTGTTCAGCAAGTACCTCATTTTTAATTATGCCACCAAATTTTATTGGTCACACTCTTCCATTCCGGAACCGGAGCAATTTATTATAAACGATAGTATATATAATGAGTTTCTGACTTTCATCTCAGACAAAGATTACAGTTATCCGACTGAAAGCGAACAAAAGCTCAAAGAGATGGAGAGTGCCTCCATGAAGGATGGTTTTTATAATGATGTTAAAGATATTATTATATCCCTCCGAAATAAAATTGAACAGGAGAAAATGGACGATCTGCAGGAATACAGCAAGGAGTTACGTTCTTTACTGAAAGGAGAAATTGTTGTCCGGTATTATTATGACGAAGGACGAATCATCACTACACTTTCAGAAGATCCCGAGATTGAAAGAGCAATTGGTGTATTGAATGACCAGAACGCCTACCGTGCTGTTCTGGATGGATCTTTGAAATCCGAACCGGATAAAAAAACCAAGGGATAGAATAGATTTAAAACCAGGATTACACACCCTTCAACGGATTCTGTTTAATGGATTCAAAAAAGTACCCGGTTCTGCGGCTAATTTTTTATTTTGGTATGGCCCTGATGATCAGCGCAATCCCCTTGTCGAAATATTTCATGAGTGTGTCCCAGTTCATTCTCACAGGTGTTTTTTTGTGGGATGGAGTAGACCAGCAGAAAATTGTCAGCAACTTTAAGAAGAAATCTCTTCTTGCTGGCATCGTTCGAATGATCGGAGATGCTATTGTGGAGGTTTCTAAAAATTTTATCCGCAAATTCAGGATCTTTTTCTCAAACCGGGCTGCAGTCATCTTCAGCTCTATCCTATTGATGTCTGTCGTAGGATTGCTATATACAACCGATTTTAATTATGCCTTCAAGGATTTGCGCACGATGCTCCCGTTATTTCTGCTCCCGTTGTTCATTTCAACAATTGAAGGGCTTGACAAAAAAGGATTTAAGAATATTATGTTGGTGTATATCCTCGCAGTGACAGGTGGCTCCCTTTACAGTGCATTTATATGGTTGACTCAAACCTCCATTGATTCCAGGGACATCACCCCTTTCATGTCACATATACGCTTCAGCCTGAATATCTGTCTTGCCATTTTCACCCTTTGGTATTTCATTTATCAGGAACAACATGGACCGATAAAATACATTTTTAAAAAGAAAATGCCGTTTATCCTGATTATGATATGGCTTGTGGTATATTTATTCATCCTCAAGTCAATGACCGGCATAATGGTCTTTTTCATGACCTTATTATTTCTGTTCTTTTATTATACAGTTCACCAACAGAACCGCATGATCAGATACGGCGCTCCCATAGGAGCAATAATAGTAATCGTGGTAATCATATCGTATGTAGCCATTACTATTAAGAAGTATTTCCATATCGAACCAATCAGAATAGAACTACTAGATAAGCATACTCCACGGGGTATTCCTTACTTTCAGGATACAGCGATGGGGGTCGAAGACGGCCGGTATACCGGTTTGTATCTATGTGTCCCTGAACTCAGGGAAGCCTGGAATAGAAGAAGTCAGATCAACTATGACAGTCTCGACAGGAAAGGACAGCAACTGCGGTATACTTTGATCCGGTACCTTAGCTCACGGGATTTGCGGAAAGATGCTGATGGTGTGAATTCTCTTACGGATAAGGAGATACGTTATATTGAAAACGGCGTGGCAAATATTAATGACCTTAAAAAGTTCAATCCCAAGACCATTATTTATCAGAATATTCTGGCATACCTGGAATATAAAAAAAACAGGGAGGTAACAGGTTTTTCGGCACTTGAACGGATTGAATTATGGAAAGCTGCCATGGCCCAGATAAAGCAACATCCCTTGCTGGGCGTCGGAACAGGAGATCTGAAGACCAGTTTCAGGAAGGAACTAGCCCGCATGAATTCACCCTTGCAGAATGCGAAAGAAGGGCTTTTCAGTTCACATAACCAGTTTCTTAACATTATGGTCTCGTTTGGAGTTATCGGTTTTATATGGTTTCTGTTCGCACTGATCTATCCAGCTATCAAAACCGGTGGAATAAAGGATTATTTCTTCCTTATTTTCTTTATCATTGCCATGCTATCGATGTTGACGGATGACACGCTGAAAACACAGGCCGGTGTCACATTTTTTGCTTTCTTTTATTCTTTCTTCCTTTTTGGAAGAAAATAATCCTTCAAGTTGAGGTATAACCATTCGAAAAACCGAAAATTCAAGTTAAATTAACGGATAATTACAAATGCCTTATCTTTATTGCATTATTCCAATTTCGTTTTTATGCAAAAGATAAATCTACACATTTCCTTTCTGGAATATGACTCGATAAATGATTTAACCTATGATGACAGAGATTTGCTGCTGAATGCGAAGGAAGCTGTTGAAACAGCTTATGCTCCCTATTCGCAATATCACGTGGGCGCTGCTGTCGTTCTTTCAAATGGTGCTGTTCTCAGAGGCAGCAACCAGGAAAATGCGGCCTATCCTTCCGGACTGTGTGCGGAACGGGTGGCTGTTTTTGCAGCATCAGCCGGTCACCCTGATATTCCGGTAAAGGCCATCGCAATAACAGCACGTGCAAAACATTTTACCATTAATACTCCGGTGACCCCCTGTGGTGCATGCCGCCAAGTGCTGGCTGAATATGAAAAACTTCACAACCACCCTATACGAATAATTATGATGGGTGAAACCGGTAAAATTCTCATCAGCGAAAGTATCGGGGATTTACTTCCTAATATGTTCAGTGCAGACGAACTGAAAAAATAATTACTGATAAGCACTGCTATCAAGCAAAGGTAAAAAGAAGATTTGCCAAAAAATTCCAAATCATCACCACTCCTATTGCAAAGAGTTTTGAGAGATAGAAATGTTTTTTGAATCTGCTCACGAGGATCCAGAGCACAAGAGTGTTTATGCCAAGACCTATTACTGAAACTATGAAGAATTTGGAATATTCGATAAGAATTGCCGGATCCTGGCTTTGAAAGGTCCATATTCTGTTCAGGATATAATTTGTTGAGGCAGCAAGGGTGAAACCTATAGCATTGGCGATGTATTTTGGTATTCGAATGATCTCCTTACACAGGTATGTCATTCCGAAGTCGACAGCCATTCCGGATATCCCAACCACACCGAAACGGATGAATTTCCAGATAATATTCCAGTTAAATAATTCTGACATTCAGGAGATTTAAATACTGAAATTATTTATATAGAACACTGGTAGACGCGGATAAAACGGATTATCACGAAAATCTCTATCAGTGATATTCAGTGTCATCCGTGTTCTGTTTTGCACATCTACAACTGTATAATCAACACGACTGTGACACCCTTGCGCAACACATCGACTGATATGATCTGCCCACGGTCGAGTTCCTTTAACCGGTTCATGTAATCATAGATATTTGTCACCTGTTTGCCATTCAGGGCAGTGATGACGTCGCCTTTCAGAATGCCACCTTTTTCAGCAGGGCCGCTCTTTCGCACACCATCCACGCGAAGGCCGTTATTTTCGGTAGAGGCAAAATCGGGCATAATACCCAAGGTGACCTTAAAACCTCTGCCATAATCTGGTCGTTCTTTGGGGCCTGCTTCTCTGAATGTTAATGCCTGGTCACGGTTATCAACGTCAAAAATGACATTATAGGCAAAATCGAGTACTTCTTTGCTGCCCATATAGTTAATCCTATCAGCATCGTCGTCAGGTGTATGGTAATCTTCATGTGCTCCGGTAGTTAAAAAGAAAACAGGAATATTCTCAGCATAAAAGCTGGACTGATCTGAGGCGCCATATCCCTCCGGTGAAAATTTCAGCTCAAATGCCAGGCCTCCGGAGTGATCTTTGAGTATTTCCTCTGATTCAACTGCCGTCCCAGTACCGCTGATGACAAGAGCCCCGGAATCGGCAACCAAACGACCGATCATGTCAAAATTGAACATGGCTATGGTCTTTTTCAGATCTATTAAAGGATTATTAATGAAATATTTAGATCCCAGTAGCCCCATTTCTTCACCGTCAAAGGCTATAAAGACTATACTGCGTTTTAATGGGTCGCCTGATCCGGCAAGCCTTTGTGCAACTTCCAGCAGCCCTGCCACACCTGATGCATTATCATCGGCACCATTATGGACAGCCAGAGTGTCAAGCCATCTGGAGCCTGACTCCGGTCCGCCCATTCCCAGATGATCATAGTGAGCGCCAATAACGATAAATTCATTCTTAAGCGATGGATCACTCCCTTTAAGCCGACCCACCACATTTTGCGCCTTTGCCTTTGTCAGCACGACATCTGCCTGGCCATTAACAACAACAGGAATTTCGAAAGATTCAGGCTGTTTGTTATCATTGATGTCCTTCTCAAGTTGCCCGATAGTTTTGCCTGCTTTAGCCAGAATGATATCGGCTAAGGACCTTGTTATATGTATCACCGGTATGCCTGCATCGGAAGAACTTTTATCAAAGGTCAGGGAAACCAGTTCATCCTTTTCATTCATTCTGACGGGGGTCACAAACAGAACGCCAGCAGCTCCTTTATCCCTCGCTGTCAACACTTTCGCACGTGCACCTGTGAAATTCGTGAAACGACTTTCACTTTTATCCATTTCAGGATCGCCCCTCAGTATCATCACCCATTTACCTTTGGCATCCACATTGGCATAGTCATGCCATGTAAGGCTATCCTCTGAAATATCGAAGCCAAAACCTGCAAATACCACCGGGGCTGATACGGAAGCATTTTTTGAGAATGGAAATGGTCTGAAAACGCTATCGGGTGCAGGATTATGGCCAGCTACCATAAAGTGATTGTTTTTTCCAAGCTCAGCTCCGGTGACCACTTCAAAAAATTGAAAGCCATCATCACCTAAAAGCTCAATACCATCATTTTTTAATTGATCCCTGATATACGTTGCTGCAATAAATTCCTCGGGCGTTCCGGTTTTTCTGCCTTTAAGTGCATCAGAGGCCAGGAATGTGATATGTTCTTTGAGCTGATCGGTAGTTATTTCCTGCCCAAATACAAGGGGAGAAATAAATGTAAGTGATAAAACAAGAAAAACTTTATATAGTGTCTTCATTTGATTGATGTTAGTCTCTCTTAATCAAAATTGGAAATGCGAAGGTATTACTTTTTTAGTTTATCAAATATACATTACAAACCGTTTGGTTTACACACAGACGAATAAAAATCCAGTCCGTAGCTCAAGCGCTGCACGTGCTCGAAGCACAATCATTTATATTTGCGCAATAATCTAAAATTCGACATTTTATGAAACGAGCAT